>NZ_JBEOOG010000007.1:0-85056 GCF_040308965.1 Pseudoalteromonas sp. MER144-MNA-CIBAN-0113 | reverse complement strand
TAGCGAATTTTTTGCCTAGCTATCACCCCGTTTTTCCTGCCTCAAAATAGACCGCTTAATTAAGCGAATTGGTATTAAAAATTAACGAGGCTATTTTAAGGCTTGTTTATCGTTATTTAAGTTGGAACGTTGTTATAATAGGTAATAATTAAATAGTCAGTAGCGCAGAGAGTCCAATGGAACTTGAACAAGATAGCAATTTAACACTTCCTTTATTTATTCTAGATGAAACACTAAGTACCCGTGACTTAGCGCAGCCTGACTTGGAAATTTCAGTTATCTTAAGTGATGAGCTGCTTACTCAACTATGCCAGAACCCCAGTGCTGATAGTAGTATAGGCATTAGCATTGCAGACTATGAGTTGAATATCATCAATTCAAGCTTTGCTACCATAGCGCATAGCGAGCATGATGCTCAATTAACCATAACACAGGGCCCTCTATTAAGCGCTGTGGTGACTACTGTTGAAAACCTAACATTCGTATCACCGCAAATCGATATGATGCCTACGTTCGATTTAGGTGATGAGACTGAATAATGAAAAAAAATATTATAGGTACTTTTGTACTGATTATCTTAAGTGGTTGTGCTTACTTAGGTAATGCACATTACAATGAATTATTCGGTCCTGAGCAAACACAAGATCGTATGGTTGCTCATAATAGCGGTGCTGGGGCTGAGTTTTTACAGCAAGTAAAGCCTGTACTCGACAACCGCTGCGTGGTTTGTCATGGCTGTTATGATGCGCCTTGCCAATTAAAACTCTCTTCTCCTGAAGGTATCGACAGAGGCCTCAGTAAAGAGTTGGTTTACGATGGTACTCGGTTGTTAGCCTCAACGCCGAGCCGATTATTATTTGATGCAAGCACGACTGAGCAATGGCGTGATAAAGAATTTAGCCCGGTATTAAACGAGCGAGCGCAAACTGAAGAAGCCAATTTAGCGGGTAGTGTGTTATTTAATACGCTGGTATTAAAGCAAAGTTCACCCTTGCCAGAAGATGAAGTATTAGATGAACGTTTTGATTTTTCACTTAGCCGCAACCAAAGTTGTGCGACGATGGGTGAGTTTGACCAATTAGCGGATGAGCAACCGCATGCGGGTATGCCTTATGGCTTGCCTGGAGTGACTGCTGCAGAATTTCAGCACTTACAAAACTGGATTAAAAAAGGCGGGAAAATGGCGCACATCAAGCCGCCATCAGCTGCTGAGCTTGCGCAAGTAAAAAACTGGGAAGCATTTTTAAATCAAGATGGTTTGAAGTACCAATTATCAGCGCGCTATATTTATGAGCATTGGTTTTTAGCACACATCTACTTTAGTGATGCACAATCACCTAACTTTTTTAAGTTGGTACGCTCAATTACTCCCCCTGGTGAAGACATTAAATTAATAAGTTCTCGTCGCCCTTACGATAATCCAAACGTTGAGCGTGTTTATTATCGACTGCTTCACGACCGTTCTACTATTTTATCAAAAACGCATTTACCGCTTAAACTTAATGATGAAAAGTTGGCACGTATTTACCAGCAATTTATTGCGCCAAATTACACTGTATCTAGTTTACCAAGCTATGAGCCTACCCTTGCATCAAACCCGTTTAAAACGTTTGAAGCACTGCCTATAGATGCAAAATATCAATTTATGCTCGATGAAGCTGAGCTAATTATTATGGGCTTTATTAAAGGCCCTGTTTGTCGTGGTCAAATAGCACTCAATGTGATTAATGATCATTTTTGGGTGGCGTTTGCTGATCCTAAAAAGGTAGCGACTCCGGCGGTAGGTAAAATGCTGGTGCAACATGAGGATGCATTAGAGTTGCCCGCAGCAGAGGAAAGTAATGCGTTACCGATTTCTAATTGGGTCAAATACTCGGTTCGCGAAAAACGTTACTTAAAAGCCAAGGTAGAGCTTGCTAATAATCTGTTCAAAAACGGCGAGCATTTAACCACCGACTTATTGTGGAAAGGGGATGGGCACAATCAAAATGCGGCACTGACTATTTTTCGACACTTTGATAGTGCAACTGTAGTTAAAGGCTTTATTGGCCAACAACCTAAAACTATGTGGGTGCTTGATTACGCGCTGTTTGAGCGTATTCATTACTTGTTAGTTGCGGGCTTTGATGTGTATGGCAATATTGGCCATCAATTAATAACGCGCTTATACATGGACTTTTTACGTTTAGAAGGTGAGCACAACTTTTTAGCTTTGTTACCTGAAACTCAGCGAGAGACAATTAAACAGAGTTGGTATCGAAAATCACCACCTAGTTTGTCGACCTTTTTTGAAAACAATCGTGAGTTTAGTCAACCCAGCGGTATTAACTATCAAACAGATGAACCGCAATCAGAGCTATATGGCTTAATTAAAGAGGCATTAGAGCCCGTTTTAAGTCCTCGTTATGACTATAAAAAAGTACCCGCACCATTAAGTGCGATTAATACCATGCCTGCCAAAGCAGTTAACTTACTGCCACAGCTATCTTATGTGCTAGTGAAAGAGCAGGATGGCCACACAGGCTATACAATTATTCACCATAACGCGCACTATAATATTTCGAGTCTACTAAACGAAGACGGACAGCGCGCCTATGAAGAAGATACGGTGACAATTGTTCCGGGCTTTATTGGTGATTACCCTTCTGCAATTTGGTATTTAAATAACGCCCAACAGGTTTCGGCCTTTGCAGAACAGTTACCGCTAATGCAAGTGGAAGCTGATTATCGCGCTTTAAAGTCTAAGTTTGCGATTCGTCGAACTCACCCGCAATTTTGGCAATACAGCGATATTTTACATCAGGTTGCCCGCCAGTACCGAGGTGTTGAATTTGGCATGTTTGATTATAATCGACTAGAAAATCGTTAGGTACACGCTAAACGGTTACAAGAGCCCAGCTTAACTAGCTGGGTTTTTTATATTTAATAATTTAGTAATTAGTTTGCTAAGCTTAGGCTACAGTTAAAACAAAAAAAGTAACCTAGTTTATGTTCAACATTGTTAAGAGTATTCGCAAACGTTACCGTTGGGCTTTAGTTGCTATTGCCTTGTTGGTCAGCGTATCTGCATTACTGATGCAATACTTCTTTTCAGTGCAAAAATACGATGCAAAAATTATCAATATAGCTGGCAAGCAACGTATGCTTTCGCAAAAAATAGCTTGGCATAGCAATGCATTAATTAATCAAACGGATAACCACGCACAACATCTTCAATCGTTAAAACACTCCCTTGAGTTATTTGAACAAGCCCATGAATATTTACTCACTAAGGATGAACAAGGTGACGCAGTTTATCTAAATACACCTTTATTTGATTTATATTATGCCCCCCCAAGCAACTTAGATGCAGAAGTGTTGGCCTTTATAACGCAAGCTAAAAATTTGGTTTCTCGAAAGGAGCCTATTAATTTGGCTTCGTTTTCTGTGAGCGAAGTTGAAGCATTACTCAAAAAATTAGACACTGCGGTGAGCTTATTTGAGCAACAAGCGGTAAAAAAGGTTGATTGGATCTCTAGTATTGAACTGCTTTGTTGGTTTTTTACTCTGGCATTATTGTTTTTAGAACTTAGATTTGTGTTTATGCCGATGGAAAAACGAGTTCTGCAGACCTTACAAAAGTATCAACAACAAAAAGAATTTGCAGAGCAGGTAAGTAATAACAAAGAGCACTTTATTGCACGAGCCAGTCATGAATTTAGAACCCCATTACAGGGGTTAATTACCTCGATCGATGAGCTAAAAATTCCCACTTCACAGCAGGATATACAACGCCAAGCTCGGTATTGCTCGGCGAGGTTGTTGGCGATGTTAGATGAATTACAAGATTTACAAGCGCTGAGTTTAAATCGTTGGTCGTTAAACCCGACCTCTGACAACTTAATAACCACCATAAATAAAGTGTTAGTTGTGTATGAATATGGTTGTACTGAAAAAGGGTTAAAGTTAATCAAAGAGCTAGCAGCGAGCTTAGACTGCGCGGTGATTGTAGATCATGCACGCCTACAACAAATAGTTAATGAGCTACTTAGTAATGCATTAAAGTTTACAGAGCAAGGAGAGGTGAAAGTCATCGCTACGCTCAACAATAACCAACTATCGTTGAGCGTCGAGGATACCGGCTGTGGCTTTGATCACCTTATCGAGCAATTAGAATTAGACAGCACTGAGCAAAGTAACCATTTTCAAGGACTCAGAACAGGCCTTACCCGTGTACAATATATTGTTGATGCCTTAAATGGCGAGATTCGTTTTGAAAATAATCGTCAGCAAGGGGCATCTGTATTTTTAACATTACCATTAGAGATGGATACTACTTTAAGCAGGTCATCGTCAATTCCTGATAACTTACATTGTTTAGTCGTTGAAGATAACCCACTTAATATGCTGGTACTCACTAAGCTATTAACCGCATTGAACATACACGCTGAATGCGCTGAGAATGGCAAAATAGCGTGTGAAATGGTCGCCAAAAAATCTTATGACGTCATCTTTATGGATTTAAATATGCCGGTTATGGATGGGTTTGAAGCCACTAAAATCTTGCATGATAACGATAAAACACTGCCGATTATTGTGGTTACCGCAAACACCTCTGATAGTGATCTTGCTCGCGCTAAAGCTTGTGGAGCAATAGGTCATATTCATAAACCCATAGATCAGCAAAGCATAATCGCGGCGCTAAACGATGCTTTTCTACCTGAGGTTGATTAAATCTCACTTGCTTAATTATTCCTTATTACGTTAGTTTGAGTTTTTAGCTCTGTTATGGGATCTAACGTGCGCTCAATTTTACTACAGCAATTTAGTGGTTATTTATCTACCGATGACAGTGCTAGGTATTGTATCGACGATTTAACTTGGCAAGTAAAGCAGGGTGAACATTGGGTCTTACTCGGGGGTAATGGTGCTGGAAAATCAGCACTCGCAGCAGCGTTAATTGGTGAAGCAAAACAACAAAGCGGGCAACGTCATAGTACCTTTAACAAGCTACAATTAGTGTCAAGTGATCTACAAAAGCAGTTACTTAACACGCATCGTAAAAGTGAAAAGCCACAAAAAGTAACGGACATGCTCTTTGCTGAGCCTCAAATAAATAGCGATTTATGCCAACAGTTAATCACCGCTTTTAATTTTGATGCCTTACTTAATCGTGATTTTACTGATTTATCTACTGGCGAAACGCGTAAATTATTATTAATTAAAGCGCTATCTGCTAACAGTGATTTAGTTGTGCTTGATGAACCATTTGATGGCTTAGACTCTGAATCGGTTGGGCAGCTAAACCGCCTATTACAGCAGTTGAGCGCACAAACCTGCTTTGTGTTTGTGCTAAACCGTGTTGACGAAATTCCAGCGTTTGTTGATCACTTTGCTTATGTGAATAATGGTCGTTTACAACATAGCTTGGCAAAACCGTGTGCAGCAAAACAAGCGGATTTATTCAAATTACTTCATTTAGAGCATACATCATTAAGTATTCCCGATGCGCCTGAGCGCTGTTTTAAATCAGCGACAAACACGCCACTCGTTAAGCTCACTAATGTTCATGTGCGTTACAGCGAACAAACAATTTTTGAAAATTTAAACTGGACGATTAACCAATATCAGCACTGGCAACTCACCGGGAAAAATGGCTCAGGTAAAACCTGTTTATTAAATTTAATTACAGGTGATAACTCTCAATGCTATAACAATGAGATTGAAGTGTTTGGTTTTAAGCGTGGCACAGGGGAGAGTATTTGGGATATAAAACAGCACATTGGTTATATTTCAAATACGCTACATTTGCAGTATCGAGTGAGTATTTCGGCGCTTAATACTATTATTTCAGGGTTTTTCGATAGTATAGGTTTATATCAACAAGCCAGTGAGTTACAAACGCGTTTAGCTAAAGAGTGGTTGGCACTAATTGGTTTAAGTGACAAAACAAATAGCGCTTTTACCCAGCTATCGTATGGCGATCAGCGACTATTACTGATTGTGCGCGCAATGGTTAAACATCCTGCTTTGCTTATTTTAGATGAGCCATGTTTAGGGCTTGATGAGGCAAATCGTCAACGCGTTTTACTGCTGATTGAAAAGGTGTGTGCTGCAAAAACGAGTACCGTTATTAATGTAAACCATCATGCAGCAGATACCATTAAAGGGATTGAACACACCTTAAAAATGGAAGATTTTAAACCGGCTCACTATGGGCAACATGCTGCTCATAGTGAGACGCTTATATAAGCTTGTTTATAACTGAGTAACCTTAAACCCTTGGTCGCGAAGTTGTTTAATTAAACCATGCTGCTCAACTAAGTGCAGAGCACCTACCGCAATAAACACCTTACCTTGTTCAAGTTTAGGCGTGAGCTGAGTGACCCAATTATTATTGCGCTCAATCAGCATCACTTGCTCGCTTTGTTGACCGTATTGGCTGTCATCAAAACTGGTGTGGTAATAGCTGGTTAGGGTTTGCATATCGCCCTTTTTCCATGCATCCACTAGGGTGATAAAGTAGGTATTAATATCGCTTAGTTGCTCAAAAGTTTCTGCCATCATGGCATTGCTTAATGACTCTAAGCCATTAAACATCTGTAGTTGTTGCTCTATGGTTTCAAGCTCCGCAATGTTAATACTGTGCTTTTGCGCGTACTCGAGTATTTGCTTATCGATGCCGTTTTTATCTGAATAGCCCGCGTTTTGAAACTCAATTTGCATCATGGTCAACATGACAGCCCAAGGTTTAAAACTGTTGAACATGGCAATATCAATCGATTTTTTAGCAAAGTAGTTTTTGAGGAGTTGATAATTTTTTTCTGAAAGCTCGCTCTGTAGCGTACGCCCGTTAGTAAGCAGCATAAACGGCATAGAACGTTGTTGCATTTGTAATGGTGATAGTTTACTTATATCCACTTCAACAACAACTTGATTACTGTTATCCAGTGCGTGAGTCACTTTTTGTGGTAGCCCTTTCATGCTGGCATCACCCACATGCACGGTGCCAAATAAATACGAGCTAGCGCCTTGTTTTTCTATTTTGAATAGAGCCGGTGCTGCATAGCCATTGACGCTAAAGGCTAAAAGTAATAACACCATAAATAAATGACTAATACGTAATGACACGTTCATAAAATCCTATCCAAGTTTAAGTCGTTTTATAAATACTAACTTAGTTTACTTTATAGGTAACGTAAAAATGCCTGATTAATCAATCAGGCATTTTTCGGTGTTATTGATACCAATTATTGCTGTAGGCCATGTTGCCATAATTAGCCAGCGCACGAGCTTGCTTGATGAGTGCGCTATCGTTATGTCTGGGGTGTAATTGCTTATTTTTATAAATATAGGTGGTTGCCGGTTTATCTGGCTGCAAAATAACAACGTTATCATTTTGCATGTAAGCAAAGTTTTTATCGTACTGCATCATTGCACGCTGCTTATTTTTGGCCACAGGGCGAGTGAGATCGTGACCAATCATTGGGTGTTCACCGCTGGCGCCAATAAGCGACAGTAAGGTGGTAGGAATATCCAGCTGACTGGCTAATTGATGATCGCGTTTGGGCTTAATACCGTTTCCAAAAATAACCGCAGGAATTCTAAAGTGATCAATAGGTACAAGGCTGGAACCAGACACGCGTGAGTCGTGATCAGCAATCACTATAAACACAGTATCGTCCCAGTAAGATGATTTTTTCGACTTTTCAATGAATGTGCCTAGGGCATAATCTGCATATTTAGCTGCGTTATTACGGCTTTGCTTTGGTTGCTCAAACAGGGCTATTTTACCGTCCGGAAATTCATAAGGGCTATGATTAGAACTACTAAAAATCAGACTAAAAAATGGCTTTTGCTGTTGTTGTAATTTATTCAGCTCTTTATCTGCTTGAGTAAATAAATCTTCGTCAGATGCGCCCCATGAACCATTAAAGTTAATGTTAGCGAAGCTTTCACTATCAACAATATCACTAAAGCCGTTACCCAAAAAGAAGCTACGCATGTTGTCAAAGTGACTTTCTCCACCATAAATAAACTGAGTATGGTAGTCCTGCTTTGCTAAAAAACTAGCCAAGGTAAAAAAGTCACGTTGTGATTTATCGAGTTTTACAACGGCGCGTGAGGGAGTCGGTGTAAAACCGGTTATAACTGCTTCAATACCGCGTACAGAGCGAGTGCCGGTAGCGTATAAGTTATCAAATCCCCAGCCCTGTTGATAAAGTGCATCTATATTAGGCGTTAAGGGTAAGCCACCTAAGGTACCTACATAACGAGCGCCCAAGCTTTCTTGCAGAATAATAACCAGGTTTTTCTTTTTACCTTGGTAGCTTGCCTGATGAAAAGTGCGGGTAGGGGCATTTGGATTATTAAATATTGCTTGAGGATTTTGCATGCTACTGCGTACTATGGCGAGTAACTCCTCTTGAGGGACCTTGCCATAATATGCCTGACTTGATTGCTCATTGGAGAGCTGTTTTAACGCAAATGCTACGCTATATGATGAATTAAGCGTGAGGTCATTCAGCAAGTGGTCGGTCGAAAATGCCACCATAGCGGGGTTTAATGGACGATGGCCTAATGAATTTCGAGCGCCTAACAGTGTTAGGCTACATATAATAACAGCTAACAGTGATAGTTTTATTGCCCCTAGGGACGAGCGGTTTTGCCATTGCTGAGTAAGAATTTTGTTAGCAAATTTAATGGTGAAAACGAGCGCTAAAACAGCGAAGAGGACTTCGAGTTTGTAACCTGAAAAAATCATTTTAGAGACTTCTTTAGGATATATAAGGTATTCAATAAATAGGCGATTAGGGCGTAAGTCGTACTCGTTAATAAACGTGGGTGTAATAACCTCAAAAAACACTAACATTGCAGCCATTATTACTAAATACCACTTTACGACTCCTCGAATATAAGCAGTTAATTTGAGAGCGTGTGCTGCAAGTGTTAGTAACAAAGCGGGGGTTATGATGTAGCATAATGTTGCTATATCAACACGTAAACCGCCTACAAAAACAAAGTGCCAGGCGCCTTCGGTAAATACACGGCCACTTTGCCACAAACTTAAACCTAATCGCGCAAAAGTTAGCAAGCATAGGAGTGCGAAAAAAAATACCGCTAAAACCCACAATGGCCCCAATACTTTTTTAGTGCTACTGATTAAGTCCATAGCACAGACCACCAAACTAAAATAGCAATAAGCATGGCGATAAAGACACTGGCGGATGCAATATCTTTAGCTAGGCCTGATAGCTCATGATATTCGCTACCGATGCGATCAACCACCACTTCGACTGCGGTATTGACCAACTCAGCAAATAACACAAACAATAAGCTGGCAATCAATATTAATTTGCTACTTAAAGTAATTTCTTGCAAGCAGGCAAATACGCCTAGCAAACTAAATAAAACCAACTCTTGCTGAAAAGCAGCCTCAAATCGGCTCATCCATTTTAGGCCATTAAATGTATGGCTTAAGGTAAAAATTAGGCGCATTAGGCCTTGGCGTTTTATAACGGTTTTATTATTCATATTTTAGCTTCGCTATGGTTAATCGTTTGACATGACGCGAGTAAATCTTCAGAGGTTTGGTAGGTTTTACTCACAACACCGGTTAAGTTTAAAAGGGTATGAAAAATAGCATCGTGTGATTGCGCTAAAGTGCTATTTAAATTGTTGAGACACTTGGCTGTAATGCGCTGATTATGCTCATCAGCCCAGATGTAAAGAGGCACATGGGTTTGAGTTGTTGGTGCAAATGCATAGGGAAAGCCATGTAAGTACGCGCCATTTTCACCGAGCGACTCGCCATGGTCCGACACATACAGTAATTGCTTATCAATATTGGCTGGTAGTGCCTTTAACTGTTCAATAACTTGAGCGTTGATAAAATCACTATAAGCAATTGTATTGTCGTAGGTGTTAACCAGTTCTTCTGCGCTACAGTTCTGAATATCGCTGCGGTCGCAGGTTGGACTAAACTGTTTAAATTTTTCAGGGTAGCGCTTAAAGTAAGTAGGGCCATGTGAACCCATCATATGCAGCACTATAAGCGTATTAGCCTGACTCAAGTTAGCAAGCTTGTGCTTTAGTGGGGCTAGCAACGCTTCATCAAAACAGTATTTACCATCACATAGTCCGGATGCTTTGGTATCAATATTAATGGTAGGTACGCGCGAGCAGACGTTTTTACAGCCACTGTTATTATCAACCCACAAGACATCTGCGCCTGCTTGTTGTATCAAATCAATCACGTTTTGCTGATTATCACTGTCTAAACGAGAAAAATTGGCATGAGTTTGCAGTGAAAACATACACGGTACTGACACTGCTGTGGCCGTGCCACACGACGATACATTATCGAAATAAGTGACATTATGTTTTTGTGTGTATTGGTTGGTATTGCGCTCATAGCCTTGGTAGGAAAAATTTTCAGCTCGTGCGGTTTCACCTACTACTATGACAGTAACTCGTGTTGTACTTGGCGATGCTAAAGTTGGTGTGGTATCAATATTTTTAAATTTAATATCGCTGTAAAGCAACTGGTCACGTGCATACTTATAGCCACTAGAAAGGTATTGAAATGGAATGATTTCTTTTTTCAATATACGGTTATTTCGACCTGTTGCCGCATAATCGGCGTAAAAATTTACTACCACTAAAGCAATCAAAGCACCGCATGCTAGTAACAGTTTAATACGACTGAGTATTTCTTTGTGTGGGCGGGCACAGTTTACGTTTATACGACTCAAAACAAAGGCAGGTAATGCGCCAAAAAGCAGTAAAAAGCCAACAAGTTGCAAGTTTAAATAGCTTAACGCTTCACTAGAGTCCGTCTCTGCTGCGTTTTGTATCATTGAGTAATCAAATACCACTCCATAGTTTAATGAGCCGTAAAGTGCGGCACTTGAGAGCACGAGTAGTAAGTAGTTGATGGGTTTTAATAGCCCTCGAACAGACACCAAAGAAAAAAATATAACTAATAAACACACAAGTAGTAGCGGTACAGAAAATAGAAATAACCACGAAAATGTGTGCAGCGAAGTAATAGCGCTAAACGCACCATGCATAAATGGAATATTAATGATTAAGCCGTAATAGCATGCCATTAAAATAACAAATGCATTAGCGCTGCAGTTAAAGTAAAAGCGCTTTTTGGTGTTTGCTTGCGATTGCTTACTGAGTTTGAAAATTGAATTCATAACACATCTCTTTTTAGTGAACGTTGTTATGCTAGGCTGCCAGACTTAAGAAACTCTTAAGAAATCGATTTATTTTAATTTTGTTAGATAAAAATGAGGTGGCTTACTAAAAATTAATCAAACCAGAATTCAGTGTTATAAGAATAGTGAATTTCCTGAGTTGAAATGAAGGGATAAAAAATCTATTTAACCTGGTTTAATTGAATTTTAAAACCTGAGTAAGCGTGTTTTTATAATTATTTTGAATTGAATTTGGTGTTGACTTACCGCCCTGAGCGCGGTAATAATATAAAAAGACAGCGAAACAAGATGTTCGCAATGACTAAATCTTAAATGGTACTGAATTTTATGCTTAAAAATGCACTTAACCTAGTCCTGATTATTATCGTGGTGATTATTCCCGCGAGGGCTTCGTAGTGCTTTAAAAAACTAAGCATTGAAAAGCCCTCCGCACTTAACCGTCCGGGGGGCTTTTTAGTTTTAGAGTTAAATTTTTAATGGGTTGTCACACAGGAATGAGGATTTACTAATGACAGGCGCAGAACTAACAATAGATTTACTCGCCAAACACGGCGTAGATGAAGTATTTGGCTACCCAGGTGGTGCTATTATGCCCATTTACGATGCCTTGTATGGTGCGCCTGTAAAACATTATCTTACTCGTCATGAGCAAGGTGCAGGGTTTGCCGCCGTGGGCTATGCACGCAGTACTGGACGTTTAGGTGTGTGCTTGGCAACATCAGGCCCTGGAGCTACTAATTTAATTACCGCATTGGCAGATGCCATGATGGACTCAGTGCCTTTACTTGCTATTACAGGGCAAGTACCAACCGCCGCTATTGGCTCTGATGCTTTTCAGGAAATTGACGTGCTTGGCATGTCGCTTTCGTGTACTAAACACAGTTACATGGTTGAGCGAGCAGAAGATTTAGCCGAAATATTACAAGAAGCGATGCATTTAGCACAAAGCGGCCGTCCAGGCCCCGTTTTAGTTGATATCCCCAAAGACATTCAAATGGCGCAGGTGCCTTTTAAACCTTGGTTAGCGGCAGATGAATACTTACCGCAACTTAATTTAAACCAAGTTGCTATCGCCAATCAATTACTCAGTGAAGCCAAGCAACCCGTAGCGTATGTTGGTGGGGGCGTTCATGCCGCTGATGCGCAAAATGAATTAATGCAATTTTTAAATAAAACGCAAATGCCTGCGGTTTCAACCCTTAAAGCATTGGGCAGTGTATTACCTGATTACGAATATGATTTAGGCATGCTAGGTATGCATGGTGGTCAAGCCGCTAATTTAGCGGTGCAAGAATGTGATGTATTAGTGTGTATTGGTGCTCGCTTTGATGACCGTGTAACAGGCAACTTAGCTAAGTTTGCTGCAAAAGCAAACGTGATTCATTTAGACATAGATGCAGCCGAGGTCGGTAAGCGTAAACCCGCAAAGGCTTCTTTAATTGCTGATTTAAAAACCTCACTTCCCGCCCTTGAGTGCGTCGTTACGCCAAAAGCGTGGTGCGATCATAATAAACAAATGATGGTTAAGCATGCATGGCGCTACGACTATCCTGGTGAAAAAGTATTTGCCCCTTATTTACTTAATCAACTAAGCCAGCGTATGCCAAGCACCAGTGTTGTTTGCTGCGATGTGGGTCAGCACCAAATGTGGGTTGCGCAGCATATGAAATTTAACCATCCATGCAACCACTTAAGCAGTGGCGGTGCAGGCACCATGGGATTTGGTTTACCTGCGGCAATCGGCGCACAAATAGCGAGAAAAGATGACTTTGTGATCACCGTATCAGGTGATGGCTCAATCATGATGAATATCCAAGAGCTTGCCACTATTCGTCGTAATAATTTACCAGTAAAAATACTGATACTTGATAACCAGCGTTTAGGCATGGTACGCCAATGGCAGGAGCTATTTTTTGAAGGGCGTTACAGCGAAACTAACCTGTCAGACAACCCTGATTTTGTCCAACTTGCTGCTGTGTTTGGTATTCCTGGACAAACGATTACCCACGCTAACCAAGTAGATGATGCAATTACAGCCTTATTAAATAGCGATGGGCCTTACATTGTTCATGCTTGTATTGATGATAAAGAAAACGTATGGCCACTTGTTCCACCTGGGGCTGCTAACGATGAAATGATGACGGAGAAAGCACAATGAAACACAGTTTAACTATTGCCTTAAAAAGCCAAAGTGTCGCAATCGAGCGCTTTTTACGTGTGGTGCGTCATCGTGGTTTTGATTTAACTCACTTGCAGCTCAATATGGACGATGGCCAATATAATATGGCCATGACGGTTGATAGCGATAAACCAATTTATTTGCTTACCAGTCAACTAAATAAATTGGTTGATGTGAAACATGTCACGCTGCAAAGCTTACAGCAACAAGCTGTATAACAAAAAATTTAACAGATTTTACGAGTAACTGTTCACGTGGTTACTCATCAATTTTAAGAATGAGGAATGCCCGCATTTATTGCGGCAAATACTGAGGTAACTATGGCTAAATTAAGAAGTGCAACGACTACTGAAGGACGTAAACGCGCAGGCGCAAGAGCATTATGGCGTGCAACAGGCATGACCGACACCGACTTTGGTAAACCAATTATTGCTGTGGTTAACTCATTTACACAATTTGTGCCGGGGCATGTGCATCTTAATCAGCTTAGTGAACTAATGGCTGAAACCATCACCCAAGCGGGCGGTGTTCCAAAAGAATTTAATACCATCGCCATAGATGACGGTATTGCCATGGGGCACGGCGGTATGCTTTATTCACTGCCATCGCGCGATTTAATAGCCGACTCGGTAGAGTACATGGTCAATGGCCATTGTGCTGATGCGATGATTTGTATCTCAAACTGCGACAAAATCACCCCTGGGATGATGTTAGCGGCGCTGCGTTTAAATATACCGGTTATTTTTGTATCGGGTGGCCCTATGGAAGCGGGTAAAACTAAATTAGCCAATATCGATATTAAACTCGATTTAGTAGATGCCATGGTTAAAGGTGCCGATGAATCGGTAAGTGATGCCGACTCAGAGCAAGTTGAACGCTCTGCATGCCCTACCTGTGGGTCGTGTTCAGGGATGTTTACTGCCAACTCAATGAACTGTTTATTAGAAGCAATAGGCCTTGCGCTGCCGGGTAACGGTACCACGCTTGCGACCCACAAAGACCGTAAACAATTGTATGTTGAAGCAGGTGCTCGCATCGTTGATTTATGCCGCGAGTATTACCAAAAAGATAACCAAGACGTACTGCCTCGTGCCATCGCTAATAAAACCGCATTTATGAACTCTATGGTGGTTGATATTGCCATGGGCGGCTCATCAAATACGGTATTACATTTACTCGCAGCGGCACAAGAAGCTGGCGTTGATTTTGATATGTCACACATTGATGAACTTTCACGTAAAACCCCGTTTTTATGTAAAGTTGCCCCAGCTACCGCGCAATACCATATTGAAGACGTACACCGCGCTGGTGGCATGATGGCCATAGTACGCGAGCTTGGTAAAGCCGGCTTGGTTGATTTATCGGTTAATCATGTTGCCGGCATGACCATGGGTGAGCTGGTAAAAAAATGGGATGCAACGGATCCTAATAACGAAGTGGCGCGAAAGTTTTACCGCGCGGGTCCCGCTGGTATTCGTACTACTAAAGCCATGAGCCAAGATTGCCGTTGGGACGAAGGGGATAATGACCGTGAACATGGTTGTATTCGCAGTGTTGAACATGCATTTCGTCAAGATGGCGGCCTCGCGGTACTTTCAGGTAACTTAGCGGTTGATGGCTGTATTGTTAAAAGTGCCGGCGTTGTCGATGAAATGCTGCACTTTGAAGGCACCGCTGTGGTGTACGAATCACAAGATGACTCTGTAGAAGGGATTTTAAATGGCGAAGTAAAAGCCGGTGATGTGGTTGTAATTCGTTACGAAGGCCCTAAAGGCGGCCCAGGCATGCAAGAAATGCTATACCCAACCAGCTACTTAAAATCAAAAGGCTTGGCTGAAAAATGTGCCTTGATCACCGATGGTCGCTTCTCGGGTGGTACGTCAGGTTTATCAATTGGCCATGTGTCTCCCGAGGCAGCCAGCGGTGGCGCGATAGCTTATGTTGAAAATGGCGATAAAATTATCATCGATATCGCTACTCGAGAAATCACTTTAGCATTAAGCGATGAGGAACTCGAAGCTCGCAGGCAAAAACAATTGGCTCGTGGTAAACAAGCTTATAAGCCGCTTAACCGCGATCGTTATGTGTCATCTGCGCTTAAAGCGTATGCGCTACTAGCAACCAGTGCCGATAAAGGTGCGGTGCGTGATTTAGCCAAACTGGAGGAGCTCAGCTAGGTATGGTTTCTCAAGAACTCGATTATTTTCGCGCGATTATCCAAGCCAATATGGAGCCTTTAGCTAAGGTGACTGAGGTGAGTGAAATGGCCGAATTGAGTGCACGATTAGGTAATCATGTTTGGTTAAAGCGTGAAGATCAGCAACCGGTGTACTCGTTTAAATTACGCGGTGCTTTTAATAAATTAAATAAGCTGCCAAAGGGCTCGGTCGTGATAACCGCATCGGCAGGCAATCATGCTCAAGGGGTGGCGCTGAGTGCTTCACATCTAGGGCATAAAGCCACCATTGTTATGCCCGTAACGACGCCTGAAATTAAGGTTAATGCGGTAAGGGCATTGGGCGGGGAGGTCGTGTTACATGGTCATCAGTTTGATGCCGCAAAGGCGTATGCGCTTGAATTAACTGAGCAGCGAAACGGCGTATTTGTCCCTCCATTTGATGACCCCGATGTCATTGTTGGTCAAGGCACAGTTGCCCGTGAACTAATGCAACAGCTGAACGACTTAGACGTGGTATTTATTCCTGTTGGCGGCGGCGGATTGCTGGCGGGTATGGCGGTATACATTAAATCGCTGCGCCCAGATATTAAAGTGATTGGGGTCGAGGCTAATGAAAGCGCTTGTTTAAAAGCTGCCATGGAAGCGGGTGAGCCTGTAGAGCTAGAACGAGTTGGAAGCTTTGCCGATGGTGTTGCCGTAAAAATAATTGGTAGCGAAACATTTAGACTGGCGCAAAAGTTTTGCGACGAAGTGGTAACCGTATCAGACGATGAAATATGTGCAGCCATGCAAGATATTTTTGTATCAACCCGTGCTATTGCCGAACCTTCAGGCGCACTTGCAACTGCAGGGCTTAAAAAATGGTCTCAGCAGTCGGGTTTAAAGGGGTTAAACTTAGCGGCTATTTTGTCTGGTGCTAATTTAAATTTTGATCGCTTACGCTATGTAGCTGAACGAACTGCATTAGGTGAGAAGAACGAAGCATTATTAGCGGTAACAATTGATGAAAAACGCGGTAGCTTTAAACAGTTTTGTGCATCTTTAGGTGGGCGTGCTATTACCGAATTTAACTATCGTTATGCGGGGCCTGGCGAGGCGCAAATTTTTGTTGGTATTGCACTGCGCCAAGGATTAGCAGAACTTGAGGAGCTTAAACAAAGCCTAACCGATAATGGCTATTCGTTTTGCGACTTGTCAGATAACGAATTAGCAAAACTTCATGTACGGTATATGGTTGGTGGTAAAGCGCCAGAGCAGCTACATGAACGCTTACTGCGGTTTGAGTTTCCAGAGTACCCAGGTGCGTTAGCGCGCTTTTTAGATACACTGGGTAGTAATTGGAATATCACTTTATTTCACTACCGTAATCATGGTGGTTCAACGGGTAATGTATTGGCAGGTTTTGCTATTGAGCCAAGTCAATATGAGATGTTTAATGAGCACTTAAACCGCCTAGGTTACAGTGTTCAAGACGAAACCCATAACCCGTGTTTCACCCAGTTTTTAACCACACAACCTCAAGCAGAAAAGCTTGAAAAGCTCGCCTTAGCATAATCCTATTTTAAGCAGGCATCTTCTGTGGATGCTTGCTTTATCAGCTGCTTTACATATAGTTACGTTAATCACTACGTTTTTTGGAAACTCTCTTTGTTACTTAAAGGAATGATAATTAGCGTCTGCCTTTTTTGCACCCAGTTAATGGCGCAGGAATCAGTCACACTACAATTAAAGTGGACACATCAATTTCAATTTGCGGGTTATTATATGGCTCAGCAAAAAGGGTATTATGATGAGGCCGGTTTAGACGTCACTATTGTGCCTGCAGATCAAAAACGACCCAATAGTTTTGGCGCGGTAGAGCGTGGTGAAGCCCAATTTGGGGTTGCGCATTCTGGTATATTACAGCAGCGCATTGCAGGTAAACCCTTTGTAGCAATGGCTGCCATATTACAGTTTTCTCCTTATTGCTGGATGGTCAAAGAAAGCTCTGATATTTTTCATGCCCGTGATTTTGTCAATAAACGTGTAAGTGAAGTGAGTAAAGAGAGCAATTCTGAGTTGTTAACTATGCTCAAGCGCAGCGGCATAAATATCGAAAAGTTGGCTATATACAAAGGCGATAAATTACAACAAGCATGGATGGAAAATAAAATAGATGCCATCGAAGTCTATGTTACCGACTTACCTTATTATATGGATCAGCAAGGTATTGCTCATCGACTTATATGTCCACAACGTTATGGTATGGACGTATACGCAGATATTTTATTTACCAGTGATAACATGATTAAGTACCACCCCGATACGGTAGAAAAGTTTTACCAAGCGAGTTTAAAAGGGTGGCGCTATGCGGTAATGAATATGGATGAAGCCATCGCCATTACTCAGCAGTTTTATGCCCCTGAGCGTAGTTTTCATCAATTAGCTTATGAGGCCGAAGTGCTAAAAGACTATATTGCGCCACCAAGCACCAATGTGGGTAATATGTCGATGGCCAAATGGCGTTTAATTGCTGATTTATATGAGATTGACCAAACAAAGTTTGACGAAGTAAAAGCCGATTTTATTTATAAATATAAAAAACAAGAAACGTTGCAGCTTTCTTGGATGCTGATTGCAGCCATTATTATTAGTATTATTTCTATTCCCCTTTATTTACGGTTAATGTTCAAAGCACGCTAATGGTAATTTAACCAATAGAAAAGGTGGGAAAGTTAAGTAATCCCCTTGCTCTGCGAGGTTAAAAAAATAACCGCTTAATTAGGCGCGAGTGTACTGGTATAATTTATTGCCTTTTTAATATTTTAAGCTGTTATGACCTTAACTGAGCAATTTACTGCCCTCGATTCGTTACTGATGAATACGCGCTCGTATTGGCAATGTACTGCGTTTGATTTTGACTGTTTACCGTGGCCTGAATTACACGACCCCCTAACTGCTTTAACTGATCAGGACGTTGCTGAGTTAGATACTGATCAAGCGCAACTTTATCAGTTTTTTTCACCTTACATACCCGGTATTGAGCAATTAAGCCGATTAGCTTCACTCCCTGTCATAACAAGCAGTCGAACGGATTATCCGTTTTGGATTAGTAACGGTATTAAAGGACGAAAGTTTACACAGCTACAAGACTTTGTTGGTGCGCTACCTGCCAATGAACAGCCTATTTTAGAGTGGTGTGCAGGCAAAGGCCATTTAGGACGAATGTTAGCTTTTAATGGTGCGCCGAGCGTGCACAGTATTGAGCTACAATCTCACTTATGTGAGCAAGGACAAAAAAGTGCGCAGCAACAGGGGCTTGCTATGCAATTTAGCCAAGCTGATGTACTCACAGATAACACTCAGGATTTTTTTAACCCACAAACCCATGCCGTTGCTTTACATGCCTGCGGTGCGTTACATCAAACTTTTATGCATCAAGCCAGTGCGGCCAAAGTAACAAAAATTAGTTTTTCACCTTGTTGCTATCACTTGTTTACCGAGAATAATTATCAAGCAATGAGCGAACAGGCGAAGCGAAGTGCGCTTAATTTAACTCATCGAGATTTAAAACTCGCCTTGCAAGAAACCGTCACGGCTCCATCGCGAGTGGGCAAAGTACGAAAAACAGAAGTTGAGTGGCGACTCGGGTTTGATGCTTTAAGAAAGTCACTCACCGGTGAGTCGGCGTATGTTAGTGTGCCCTCAGTGAATAAAGCAATATTTTCAGATTCGTTTGAATCATTTTGTAAGTGGGCGGCAGATAAAAAAGCCTTAAAACTGCCAAAAGATATTGATTACAATAAATTTTTATTGATTGGGCAGGCGCGAAAAAAGATAACCGAGCGAGTTGAACTGGTTCGACATGTGTTTAGAAGAGCAATAGAAGTTTGGCTTGTGCTCGATCGTGCTTTATATTTGCAACAGCAAGGCTATAACGTCAGTGTTAGTACATTTTGTGAGAAGCAATTAACACCCCGTAATATTTTAATTTTAGCCAGTTTAACGCCCTCGACCTAAAAGAGATGTAATGAGAAATTTAAATAACCTACTAGAAAATAATAAACGCTGGGCATCTAGAACGAGCGAAGCTAATCCCGAATTTTTTAAAATTTTATCGATGCAACAAAATCCAGAATATTTATGGATTGGTTGTTCTGACTCACGAGTTCCTGCTAATCAAATTGTTGATTTATTACCAGGTGAATTGTTTGTGCACCGTAATGTTGCCAACGTGGTAGTGCACACAGATCATAATTGCTTATCGGTTATGCAGTATGCGGTCGAAGTATTAAAAGTTAAACATATTATGGTTGTTGGCCACTACGGTTGTGGTGGTGTACAAGCGGTATTAAACGAAGATCGCTTTGGCTTTATTGATAACTGGCTACGCCACGTTGGTGATGTAAAAGAAAAGCATTTAGAGCAACTTAATGCTCTACCAGAAAAACAGCGTCTTGATCGTTTAATTGAGCTTAATGTGATTGAGCAAGTGCGTAACGTATCGCGCACTAGCATTGTTCAAGATGCTTGGTTACGAGGTCAAGAGCTCACAGTGCATGGCTGGGTATATGGATTAGAAAACGGTCACCTGCATGATTTAGAGTCGGTAGTTAGCTGCGCTGAAGAAGAATGCACTAGCTATAAAAAGGCAGTACACCATGTACTGAACAAGTCAGCGGGTAGTCACGCTTAATATGGCTAAAACGGCGTTAATAATCGGCAGTACCGGCTTAGTGGGCAGCCAGTTATTACAACAGCTGTTAGCATCTCCTTGCTATACGAAAGTAGTGAGCTTATCGCGCCGCCAATTAGACTTTTCTCATCCTAAATTAACTAGCCATGTTATTGATTTTGAGAACCTGACACATTACGTTGAGTTATTCAAAGGTGACGTGTTTTTTTCCTGCTTAGGCACCACGTTAAAGCAAGCTAGAAGCGCAGCAGGACAGCGTAAAGTTGATTTTGAATACCAATTTATTTGTGCGCAAATGGCGGCCAATAACGGTGTTCCTCATTATTGTTTGGTGTCATCAAGTGGCGCAAATGCGCATAGCATGAGCCGTTACCTAAAAATCAAAGGGGAACTTGAGCAGCAGGTAAAGCAGCTTGGTTTTTCGCGCTTGAGTATATTGCAACCGTCTTTGTTAGTCGGCGAGCGATCAGAGCTTAGAATTGCAGAAAAGTTAGGTGAGGTGGTACTGCCACTGTTAACGCGTTTTGGCATCTTCAAACGGTATAGACCAATAACCGGTGAGCAAGTAGCTAATAAATTGCTAAGGGTGAGCATAGAGCAGCAACAAGCAACGGGTTACTATGTGCTCGACGAGCTATTTGAATAACTGATTGATTAGCGCCATAAAGCAGGTTCGTCTATGGCGTTATATTTATTATTCTGCGTCTGTTTTTGCCGATAATTGCTGTTCAAGTATCGCTACTTTTGCTTCTAATTCAGTTAGCTTTTCACGGGTGCGGATCAGCACTTGGCTTTGAATATCAAACTCTTCACGGCTTACAAAGTCCATTTCGGCAAGCTTATTTTGTAACACTTGCTTAGTTTTACCTTCAAGTGTGTCAGCCAGGTTTTTTACACCTTGTGGCATGTTATTAGTGATCTGTTTCGCAATTTCTTCAAGTTTTGCTGGGTTAATCATAGTCGTCCCTTGCCTGTTGCCTAAAATGATAATAACTAATATTACCTTATTGGCTAGGCGTATTGTAGTGATTACGTTAAAATTGCCCGTCTTTTTGCAATCAGCTGGTCGTTATGAAACTCAATCCTAAACAAGATGAAGCGGTAAAGTACATTAGTGGTCCTTGCTTAGTATTAGCTGGCGCAGGCTCGGGTAAAACACGAGTTATCACCAACAAAATTGCTTACTTAGTACAGAAGTGTGAGTATCAAGCGCGTAATATTGCGGCGGTTACCTTTACCAATAAAGCGGCTAAAGAAATGCGCGAGCGGGTTTTGCAAACCTTAGGAAAGCAAGAGTCTAAAGGTTTATGGGTCTCTACATTTCATACACTCGGGCTTGAAATCATCAAAAAAGAGTTAAAAACACTGGGTTTTAAGCCTGGTTTTTCGCTGTTTGACGACCAAGATACGAATCAACTACTCGGTGATTTAACCGAAGATGAGCTTAAAAAAGACAAAGACTTACTTAATCTACTTAAAATGCAAATTGGTAGCTGGAAGAATGAACTCATTTTACCAGAGCAAGCTATTCGCGAAGCCAGAGAGCCACAAAAAGCCTTGTTCGCTCAATTGTACGCACGCTATCAAAACCAACTTCGCGCTTATAATGCACTCGACTTTGATGATTTAATTATGATCCCCACGCTGCTTTTAAGCAGTAACGCCACTTCACGTGAACGTTGGCAGCAGCGTTTTCGGTATTTACTGGTGGATGAATACCAAGATACTAATACCAGCCAATACCAATTAGTAAAATTGCTGGTTGGTGAACGTGCACGCTTTACTGTGGTAGGAGATGACGATCAGTCTATTTACTCTTGGCGTGGTGCTCGCCCACAAAACTTGGTGCTATTAAGTAAAGACTATCCAGGATTAAGATTAATAAAACTAGAGCAAAATTACCGTAGTGCAGGGCGCATTCTTAAAGCGGCTAATATATTAATTGCAAATAACCCCCATGAGTTTGAAAAAAAGCTCTTTAGTGAACTTGGCTATGGTGAGCAAATTAAAGTCATTGGTTGTCGCGATGAAGAGCATGAGTCTGAGCGTGTGGTTGCAGAAATCATTTCGCATAAGTTTATGAAGCGCACTAGCTATAAAGATTACGCGATTTTGTACCGGGGTAATCACCAAGCGCGTGGTTTTGAAAAGTCGTTAATGAGTAACCGTATACCTTATAAAATTAGCGGCGGGATGTCGTTTTTTTCACGTTCTGAAATTAAAGATATCATGGCTTACTTACGCCTTTTAGTGAACCAAGATGATGACAATGCCTTTTTAAGAATCGTGAATACGCCACGGCGTGAAATAGGCACGGTGACGCTTGAAAAACTAGGCACCTTAGCCAATGAAAAACATCAAAGCTTGTTTGCCACCTGTTTTGATAACGACTTAGGGTACAGACTAAAAGGTCGTGGTTTTAATGCGTTAGCTGGATTTGCCCGTTGGGTGGTTGAGCTTTCGGATAACGCAGTTCGCAGCGATACCTTAGAAGCGGTAAAAGATTTAGTGCGAAATATTAATTATGAAGCCTATTTATATGAATCATCACCGAGTGCCAAAGCCGCCGAAATGCGGATGAAAAATGTCTCGGAGCTGTACCGTTGGATCACCGATATGCTGACTGGCGATGCCGATAACCCACCAATGACGTTAGCTGAAGTGGTTAGTAAGTTGACCCTGCGCGATATGCTAGAGCGTAACGAAGAGGAAGATGAAGCAGATGCGGTACAATTACTTACGCTGCATGCTTCAAAGGGGCTCGAGTACCCTTATGTATTTATGGTAGGCATGGAAGAGGGGCTATTACCACACCAAGTAAGCATTGATGAAGATAACGTAGACGAAGAGCGCCGCCTTGCGTATGTGGGTATTACCCGTGCGCAGCAAGAGCTAACCTTAACCTATGCTAAAATTCGTCGTCAATTTGGTGAAACATCGCAAACGGAGCTCAGCCGGTTTGTGCAAGAGCTACCCCAAGATGACTTAGCCTTTGAAAACAAAAAAGCGCCTAATACTCAAGCTGAACGCATGGAAAAAGGCCAAGCTCGGGTTGCAAATTTAAGGGCAATGCTAAAAAAACCACAATAGCATGTGTTTAGCGTTATTTTGATTCTGAGCTTATAAGTGTTGAACGTATCGCGCTTTTAAGTGGGTGCTGTTTGGCAACAAACAAGTTCAAGCCATGCTTATCTAAAAGGGCTCTGAAGTTTAATATTGACGGGCCTTTAGCAATCACTTTAATGTGTTTAAGTTTAGTGATAGCCAGCAAACCTTGTAGCTGCAAGTCATAGCATTCCTGCTGCAATATTCGTTTACTGAAAGTGGAGCTTAATAGTAAGTAATCAAATTCTATCTCGGTCACTAAATTAAACTCGCATTTATCCTTTGCGAAATTATTTAGACCAATAGAGTAGCCCAGCGCTTTAAGCTGTTTTAAGTTTTCTAGTTGCAGCGCACTGGCGTAACGTAATTCTTGATCATCAAACAACAAACAAAGTGGATCAATGTTTAATGGCTGCTTTAGTGCAGCAGTTAATAAAGAGAACTCATGCTTTTCTAAAAGCAGACTTGAGCAAGGCAGAAGAGCAACGCTTATTTCAGAGTCTTTCGCTTGTTGATACGCTTGTAAAATCAGTTGGAGTTCTACTTTTATATGCTGTTCTTTATCACTTGCAAATTTCTTTAAAATATCAAAACTAGTAAAGCCAAGTACAGGGTGTTCACCAAACGCTTCAAATAATGAGGCATATTGATAATGCTCATCCATAGAAATAATATCTGAGCTACGAAACGTCATAGGTAATACATCAAGATGGTGCAATGTTTGTGACTCATGTTGCAGCATTGGCTCTGTGAGTAACGGGTGAAATAATTCGAAGCGATTTTTACCAGAGTTTTTAGCGTAATACATTGCGGCATCAGCATCTCTAATAATTTCATCTGTATGTTTATAGCTTTGTTTTGAATAAGTGATACCAATACTCGCGCCGCTTTGCACACAAATACCTTTTGTACAAAAAGGTTTTCGCATGATGTTGATGATTCGATTTGCAACATCTTCAGCTTGGTTTGGCTCGGTTAAATGAGTGAGTAAAATTACAAATTCATCTCCCCCTAAGCGTGCTAATAAATCATGCTCACGGATACATTGAGAGAACAACTGACCCACGCTAATTAAAAATTCGTCTCCGGCATGGTGCCCAAGCTGGTCGTTTATATCTTTAAATTTATCAAGATCAATAAACAGTACTGCAAAGTGCTCATCAGGGTGACGTTGGTAAAACTGTAGCGTTTTTTCTAGCTGCGTTAAAAATAAATTACGATTAGGCAAGCTTGTTAATGAGTCATGGTGCGCATCGTGATACAGCTGCTGCTCTATTTTTTTACGCTCATCAATTTGCATCTGTAAATGCAAATTTGCTTGGCTTAGCTCTTTGGTTTTTTCGTTTACTCGAGAAGCGAGCTCTTGGTGGCTCTTTTTCAGCGCCTGTGAGGCTAATTTTGTTTGTAATACCGTGGCAATTTGATGCGATACAAAGGTTATGAGTTCTGCATCATCTTGTGTGAAAAGGTGTTCATTATTATAAGCTTGGCAAACAATTAAACCTATAACTCCTTGCGATGTTTTTAGCGGAGCGCCAAGCCAGCTGGTGGCTCTTCTAGATTCATCAATTGGTTTTTCACGCTCTACAATGCCACTATCTAATAACTCTTGTGCTCTTTGCGGGTGAATTATTTGTGTTTCTTCGGTGCTGATCACCAGCTCACTGTACCCTTTTGCAAAGCGCCTTGGTTGGGTGCTGCCTTGAAATTCGTCAACACTGTAAGGAAAACTAATCCAGCCCGTTTCTTTATCATACAAGGCAATATAAAGATTTTTTGCGTAAGTGATGGTTTTTATTATTTCGTGTATTTGAAAATAAGCATCATCTAGGTTTTTAGCTTGAGTTGTCAGCTCTGAAATTTTAAATAATATTTGCTGGCGTTGCAGGGCGCTTTTTCGCTGTTGTATTTCAACATTTAAAGCATCATTGCTTTGCGTTAATGCACGGGTTCTTAGTTTTACTTCTGATTCGAGCAACTCTCGTTTCTTAACGCGTTCAATAGCTGTCGCTAAATAAAGTGACATTGCTTCAAGTAGGTTTATTTGTTGCGAACTATAACCTTGCTCAGTGTCGTAACTTTGCGCTGCTAATACGCCAATAATATTTTTTTCTTGATAAACTGGAACGCCTACCCAGTGTTCTGCAGGTGTACCTAATGCTTTGAATAAGCCTTGCTGTGCAGCATCATGCATTTGTTGCTTAGTGAAATAAGTGGTCTTTCCTTGCTTAAACACATAACCCGTTGCGCCTTCTTCAAAATTATTCTCCCGATTAAGTGGTACAGAAATTCCATCTTTTTCATCAGAAAAATAAGACAGTTCCAACTGTTGTGATTGCGGCTCAACAAGCACCACATAAAAGCTTTTACTCGGGACATACTTTTGTAAAATGTCATGAATAGCTGGGTAAAGTAAGGTTAATTCGGCAACAGTACTTGCTTGCTCTGATAGCTGTATCAGGGCATTGTGGAGGTGGTAGGCATGTTTGTACTTTTTCAATAGTGCTTTTAGTCGTTTATTTTGGCGCACTACGCTACTCGGTACAATGAGTTTATCTTCCAATGATGTTTAACCAGTTATAATTTTTTGTATAGTTATTAATCATTATAGTTCCACTTTTAACATTTTGCGTCAAGTAGATATTTATCTTAATTATGCTGCGAAAAGTCGATAATTAGAAACAAAAAAGGCTTACTGTGAGTAAGCCTTTCATTTATAGTTTTAGCCTGACTGATTTTATTTAGCAGTCATAAAGTCGATTGCTGCGCTTATTTCATCATCAGAACAATCCATACATGTACCACGTGGCGGCATTGCATTGAAGCCGTTGATTGCATGATCTAATAAGGTATCTTTTCCTTTAGCAATACGAGGAGCCCAATCGTCAGCTGATTTAGGAGCGCCTAAAGCACCTGTACCATGACAAGCAAAACAGGCCGCTTGATATACTTGCTCGCCTGAACGAGGCCCTGTTGGTGCAGCAACCGCTACTTTTTCACCTTCAAGGTAAACAGCACCGATAGGCGCTAAACGTTTTTTAATTGCATCTTCAGTCATAGAGTTATCATATGGCTGTGCGTATGCGGTGGTTGCTAGCACAAGTAATGCTGCAGCTGATAGTTTTTTCATTTTGCCTTGCCCACTTCAATTTGAACGTGATCAATCACGATTTTAAATGACGGAATTTAAACCAATTATAACTCCACTAAGTCATTTATAAAATGCTCAGAGTCGATTTTATTTAGAAATACGACTAATGATTGTCTTAACTCAATAAAATTACATGGTTTAGCGCATAGTTAAATTATAAAACGGGATCATCACGCATTTAATGCGATCAAAGCCCTTACGACTAACTCATAGCTAATACGTTACGCACTAACTTATCGATTCCTGCATCTGCATCCATAATGGATTGTGCCAACATATAGGCCGGTGTCGTAACGAGTTTATTGCTTTTATCAATAACAATATCATTCACTTTACACTCTACGTGTTCAGCGCCTAATGTGCTAAGAGCCTCGGCTGTGTCGCTATCATTACCAATAGTAAGCTGAGGTTTATGATAAATAAAAGGCAATAGAGCCGGTGCAATACACATGTAACCAGTGGCTTTTTTTGCATCCGCAAACGCTTTACAAGCGCTAAGTACTGCCTCGTTTACTTTAGCGTTAGTGCCATTAATAGCAAAGTCAGATAGATTTTTAGCTACCCCGAAGCCCCCAGGGACAATGAGTGCATCAAATTGTGTAACGTCTAATTCAGCGAGTGACTTTATATTGCCACGGGTGATGCGAGCTGATTCAACTAATACATTTCGCGGCTGTGCTATTTCTTCACCAGTGATGTGATTAATGGTTTGGTACTGCTCTATATCAGGTGCAAAGCACTGATACTGAGCATTATTTTTTTCAATGTGAAATAAAGTCAGTACCACCTCATTAATTTCACTCCCATCAAACACACCACAACCTGCTAAAATTACAGCTATATTTTTCATATCATTTCGCTCCATTAAAGTCTCTTAAATAAAGTTTAACACGATGAATCAGCCGATTTAAAAATTTATTTGCTCGTTTTTTAGGCGCAAAGCACGTTGTTATGCGCTATATGCCATTTAGTGATTAGTAGCCATGAAAAAAATTATAAAGGATCGCTATGATCTTTGATCCATTATGCTAGAATGCTCATCCAGTTATTTAAATGGACGTAAATAATTAAGGTGGGTTATAAAACCAGTGACGGTATAAATGCTTTTTCCACATTAATAAAAAAATAATAAAAAAGAACCTCGAATTATCTTTTTTTAAACAAAACAATAAATTACAAATTAATCTAGGCATTTCAAGATGCTTCGGATGAATTGCTTGTGGGTGTTATCTACATAGTTATCCACAACTTACTAAAAATGTAGCGCGATTACTCACATTAATTCACAGTCGTTTTATTTACTGCCTTATGGCATGCTTACACTCATATTACTTTTTTGTATTTAGGATCCAATTTTACCATGGCTCAGATCCCCGAAAACCCGCTTATTTTAGTTGATGGCTCTTCATATTTGTTTCGTGCTTATCATTCACCACCACATCTAACCAACTCTAAGGGTGAGGCCACCGGTGCCATTTATGGCGTGGTAAACATGCTTAAAAGTTTGATCAAACAATATGATCCCTCACATATGGTGGTGGTATTTGACGCCAAAGGTAAAACCTTCAGAAATGATATGTACAGTGAGTATAAAGCGAACCGTCCGCCAATGCCTGATGATCTGCGTACTCAAATAGCGCCGCTGCACAGTATTATCAAAGCAATGGGTTTTCCGTTAATTAGTATTGAGGGCGTGGAAGCCGATGACGTAATCGGTACTTTTGCACGGATTGCCTCTGAGCAACAACGTCATGTGCTGGTATCGACTGGTGATAAAGATATGGCGCAGTTGGTCAATGAGCATGTAACCTTGATTAATACCATGACCGACAGTATTTCAGATCCCGAAACTGTGGTTGAAAAGTTTGGTGTTGGACCTGAACTTATTATCGATTATTTAGCTTTAATGGGCGACAAAGTAGATAATATTCCTGGCGTTGAGGGTTGTGGACCTAAAACAGCAGTTAAATGGTTACAAAAGTACGGATCGCTTCAGGGCGTAATTGATAATGCTTCTGATATAAAAGGTAAAATAGGCGAGAAACTGGCAAAAGCGATTGATCATTTACCGTTAAGCTATGAGCTTGCCACTATTAAATGTGATGTTGAGGTTGAATCTGATCTTGATACTTTTAAATTACAAACACCGAATAAAGACGAATTAATTGCCTTATACGGTGAATGTGAGTTTCGTCGTTGGCTAGCTGAATTGCTAGACAACCCAAAAGATGCCGACACACATTTAGCAGTACCAACGCAAGAGAATGAGCTGCCAAAAGTTGAAGATGCGCACTATGAAACTATTTTAACTGAGGCCCAATTTGAGACATTAATAGAACAGCTTAATGAAGCTGAGCTATTTGCTTTTGATACAGAAACAACCAGTTTAGAGTATATGAAAGCGCAATTGGTCGGTATGAGCTTTGCGGTTAAAGCAGGGGAAGCGGCTTATTTACCAATAGCACACGATTACCCCGGTGCGCCCGATCAGTTAAGCCTTGAATTTGTGATGCAAAAGTTGGGGCCAATATTAGCAGACGAAAATAAAGCTAAAGTAGGTCAAAATCTAAAATACGATAAAAGCGTGCTTGCCAATGCAGGCTACGAATTAAATGGTATTAAGTTCGACACTATGCTGGAGTCTTATGTTTTTAACAGCGTAGGTACTCGTCATGATATGGACTCGTTGGCGCTTAAATACTTAGGCCACAAAAATATTAGCTTTGAAGATATTGCTGGTAAAGGTAAAAAGCAGCTTACATTTAATCAAATAGAACTTGAAAAAGCAGCGCCTTATGCCGCTGAAGATGCCGATATTACTTTGCGTTTGCACCAAGTGTTATGGCCGAAACTTGAAGCGGATGAAAAACTAAAATCGGTGTTTGAAGATATAGAAATGCCACTAGTAAGTGTTATTTCTGATATTGAGCGCACCGGTGTTGCTATCGACAGCAACATGTTGGCCACGCATAGCCAACGTTTAGGTGAGCGATTACTTGAGCTTGAAAAAGAAGCGTTTGAAATCGCGGGCGAACCGTTTAACTTAAGCTCACCAAAGCAACTTCAGGTACTGTTATTTGAAAAGCTCGAATTGCCCGTTATCAAAAAAACACCTAAAGGCGCGCCCTCTACAGCAGAAGAAGTACTACAAGAGTTAGCGCATGATTACCCATTGCCTAAAGTGATTATTGAGCATCGTGGTTTATCTAAGCTCAAATCAACCTACACCGATAAGTTACCCTTGATAGTCAATGAACGCACGCAGCGAGTGCATACTTCTTATCACCAAGCGGTAACAGCAACAGGTCGATTAAGCTCAAGCGATCCTAATTTACAAAATATTCCTATTCGTTCAGAGGAAGGGCGTCGTATTCGTGAAGCGTTTATTGCCGCAGATGGGTATAAAATTGTGGCTGCCGATTACAGCCAAATAGAACTGCGTATTATGGCGCATCTCTCGCAAGATAAGGGATTACTAAGCGCATTTGCTAATGGCTTAGATGTTCACAGTGCCACGGCTGCTGAAGTATTTGGGGTTGAGCTTGAAGAGGTAACATCAGATATGCGCCGTAAAGCTAAAGCGGTAAACTTTGGCTTAATTTATGGCATGTCAGCATTTGGCTTAGCACGTCAACTTGATGTACCACGCCATGAAGCGCAGCATTATATTGATAAATATTTTGAGCGTTTTCCAGATGTTTTAGAATACATGGAAACAACGCGTGAGAAAGCAGCCGAAAATGGCTATGTAGAAACAATTTTTGGCCGTCGCTTACATTTACCAGAAATAAATGCGCGCAATGGCGCTCGTCGCAAAGGCGCTGAGCGCGCAGCAATTAATGCACCGATGCAAGGCACTGCGGCTGATATTATTAAAAAAGCGATGTTAAGCGTGCATGCTTGGGTTAATCAGCAAGCACCTAATACAGTTAAGCTGCTCATGCAGGTACACGATGAATTGGTATTTGAGATTAAAACAGAATGTACTGAGCAATATACCAAACAGATTTGTGAGCTGATGTCACAAGCGGCGCAGTTAGATGTACCACTTATTGTTGAAGCTGACGAAGGTGATAACTGGGAACAAGCACACTAATTTAGCGCTACTGTACTGGTTTTAATATAGGCCAAATACAGAGTCCAAAAAGAGAATAATAAAGCGCCGCTAGGCGCTTTTTCTTCATCTTGCAGGTTAAAAAAAAGTTAAATTAAACAGCAGTTTGTATTAAATCGTTAGAGGTTCGTCAATTCGCTACGATTATCAATAATATGCTTGTATTTTTACACTTGCTTTTGGTAAAGTGCCGCCCGTCCTCATCCTGTAGGACATCCTGTTGATGATGCATCGTAAGATGCAACGTATTAATAGCTTCTCCCCAGTTTGCTATATCGGCCTATCATATATTTGATGGGCCGTTTTTTTATTGTCTTGCATCCAAGCGTTAAATTTATTCTCTAATTGCACTTAGCGTTTCAAGTGATACTATCAGTCTACTTAGCATTTTCGATTTACCACACAGTAACTAATGATTTTCAGCTGGGCTGATCAAAGTATTATTTTTACCGGTATAAGTCTTTTTATTTTAGGAGTGCATTATGTTTAAAACGTTAGCTATCGCAGGTTTATCTTTATCATGTTTACTAGTTTCAGGTGCTGCATCGGCAAACTGGCAACTATTGAACGATAAAAGCCAATTAAGTTTTGTATCAATTAAAAAAAATAGCATTGCTGAAGCAAGTCACTTTACTCAGTTAGCAGGGCAGCTGAGCGATCAGGGTCAATTTAGCGTAAACGTTGATTTAACCTCAGCCGAAACCTTTATCCCAATCCGTAACGAACGTTTAAGTAAGATATTGTTTGAGTCTGACACGTTTGCAAACGCAGTATTAACCGCTGACTTATCTGATAAGTTGTCACTTATTAAGCAACCAGGGCAGTACGTATTAAAAGGTATTAGCGCTGAGCTAGACTTTCATGGTCATAAAAAGCCACTTGCTGTTGATGTACTCGTAAGCAGTGCGGCCAATGGAGATTTAAGTGTGGCATCATTCACCCCTATCATTATCAACAGTGATGACTTTAAGATCACTGAAGGGGTAATGCAGTTACAAAAATTAGCCGGATTACCTTCAATTGCTACTGCCGTGCCAGTTACTTTTGCACTGACATTTAAAAAACAGTGATTTCACTTAACGAGCTTAGCAAGCAACTCAGCGAGCCAAGCAAACCTTTTGAACAATGGCAGCCCGCTCACTGCGGGCAGTTATCATTATTGATTGATGAGCAAGGTAAATGGTTTTACGCAGGTAGTGAAATTATCCGTCAATCAATGGTGAAACTTTTTGCCAGTGTATTATGCAACGAAGATGGTCAGTTTTACTTAAAAACACCCGTAGAAAAAATCGCAATTGAGGTGAAGGATGCGCCTTTTATTATTGTAAATTGGCATAGTGAAAAGACATCAGAGGGAAGTGTTATTTGTTGTATTGATAACTTAAACCGTACATGGTTATTAAGTCGTTCTGAGTCACTTTATATCAATGACTACAAAGGCGCGGCTGTGCCTTATATGCAGTTACCCTACGGCTGCTTTGCGCGAGTTGCGCGAAATGTGTTTTATCAGTGGGCTGAAATAGCCGAAACAGATGAGCTCGGCTATTTTATTACCTCCGCACAGCAGAAATTTTACTTACAGTAATTATTCGCTATCTGGCGCTACTAAATCAGCAGGTGGAACGGCCACTATTGGGCCTAAATACCACTCATCTAGCTTTTTAGCGACTTCTGGTAAGCCGGTGCCTTTAAGTGATGAAAATGCATGAACCGTAATATCGCCATCTAATTCACTTAACTCACGACGTACGCTAAGAACTTGTGATTTACGCGGACCTTGCTTTAGCTTATCGGCTTTAGTTAATAGTGCCAATACCGGAATTTCACTGCCTACAGCCCAATTAATTAAGTCGCGGTCTAAATCTTTTAATGGATGACGAATATCCATTAATACCACAATACCTTTTAAACTTTGACGTTTTTGCAGGTATTCGCCTAGCGATTTTTGCCATTTCTTTTTCATTTCAATCGGCACTTTTGCAAACCCATAGCCAGGTAGGTCAATTAGGCGCATATTATCTACATCGGCAAGTTCAAAGGTGTTGATCAGCTGAGTACGGCCGGGTGTTTTACTGGTTCGTGCTAACTTTTGATCGGTTAGGGTATTTAGCGCACTTGATTTACCTGCATTAGAGCGACCGGCAAACGCGACTTCAATTCCCGTATCAGCAGGTAATTTAGTGATGTCTGGCGCGCTTGTAACAAAAGACGCAGTGTTATACTTGATACGAGATTTGAGCACAGGCTCTCCTAAAACTTAAAAAAATAACATTGGGTAAACCAAATTCACCCGTGGCGCGTATTTTATACTATAAAGTAGCTATTAAAAAGTGTATTTGAGCATGTAAGATCATTGCTGACAGTACATTTTAACTGGCTTAGCGTTTAATTTTACTCAAAACCCTATAATTTATAGGTTTAATGTGTGTAGAAAACGTGCCAGAGAATTTAATATCGTGTAGAATATAAAAATCACAACATCCATATTGTAGATGATACAGGGTCGGAAACAGAGAATTCACCATGAAAAAAATAGCACTATCTTTAACTATATTGCTTGGTGCGTTGTCAGCAAGCAACGCAACAGCATTTGATGGCGATGTAAACGCAGGTAAAGAAAAATCAGCAACGTGTGCGGCTTGTCACGGCCCAGACGGTAATGCGCCGGTTAACATCTACCCAAAAATTGCAGGCCAACACGCAGATTACATATACAAGCAACTTACTGAATTTAAATTAGGTATGACTTCGGGCGGTAAAGAAGGTCGTATGAATCCAGTAATGAGCGGTATGGCAATGCCATTAAGTGATCAAGATATGAAAGACTTGGCTGCTTACTTTGCTTCTTTGAACATGTCTGAAGGTGCTACACCGAAAGATGTTCAAGAAACAGGCGCAATGTTATATAAAGCAGGTGATGCTGAGCGGGGTATCCCATCATGTGCGGCTTGTCATGGTCCACGTGGTAATGGCTCTTCACTTGCTAAATTTCCAAAGATTTCTTTCCAACATCCAGAATACATCAAATCACAACTTGAACAGTTCAGAGATGGTGTTCGTAATAACGACCTAAATGGTGTTATGCAGGACATTGCAAAGAAACTAACAGATAAAGACATTGAAACACTCTCTAAATACCTTGGTGGTCTACACTAAAGTCGTATTTATTTAGATGTTGTTAACATAATATAATGTTAATTAGTGAAAAAGGCAGCTTTAGCTGCTTTTTTTGTGCCTGCCGTGACCGATAAAGCTCCTTCTCTTGTAAGACATTGACCATACTTTAGTGTAAGAAAAATCTCATTTTATTTTTGTTTTTTAATGTAACTTATTGTAATTTATGCTTTTAGTGTTTTTTGTCATATGTAGTACAAGAAAAAAGATATAAATTAGTTGTAACAAAATTATTAACGAGTAAATTAACCCCTGTCGCAAAAACAATAACAAATAGGAAAACGTTATAAGGATAGTAGCGCGGCACGACTGAATAGCACATAGAGTGTGCTACCAAAGGAAATATCAAAAAAGTGTTAGGAAGACCGAAAATAATAAAATACTCATGGAAGTTTAATAATAAAAACAAAATGGAATGCTACACGGAAGATAAATAATAAAAATACGGATAGAAAATAATAATAAAAACAATAAAGACTAAAAAGTCGAAGGGAGAAGTGTCCATATAATGGCGCTCAGATTAGTAGGCGGTAGAGATGTTTTCTCTACCGCCTTTTTATTTGTCCTGTTACAATACCCCCCGTTAAAAAAAAGCACCTTAACTGTGCTTTGGCGCGCAAAACGCCCAAACTGAATTCTCCTGGCTAGGCCTGCACCGCGATGCCCATTGAGTTGCGCCTCGCTCAAAACCTCTTAAGTGAGACGATCAAAATATGAGTAGAAAGAAAAAGTCACGTAAAATGCCATCAAATGGTCCCGTTCGTTTAAGTCAAGATAAGCTTAAAGAAATGCGCGCATTGAAAGAGCAACGTGTTAAAAAAACTAAGGGCGCTAAACCTGGTTCACGTAATGCACCGGATGCATTGAGTAATGACACTCAAAAAGCAGGTTCGGCTGCTAAAGATAAACGCGTTGGTAGTAAAAAAGCAGTGCCATTAGTTGCACCTGCTGCTGAACCAAAAATCGAAATGAAACGTAACCTTAAACCTGTAGCAGAGCTTAAAAAGGCTGTTGAACCAGAATTAACGCCTGAACAAGAGTTAGAAGCCCTTGAAAATGATGAGCGCTTACTTAAATTAGTTGAGCGTCATGAGCAAGGTGAAATGCTAACGGGTAAAGATGCAAAATACTTTAATAGCCGCATAGCGCGTCACCAAGTGCTTTGTAAATTATTAGGCATTGAAGATGAAGAAGAGTTTGAAGATGACTTCAGCGATGAAGACAGTAATTCAGACTTTGATCAATACCTATCAAACGATCTAGCGAATGAATGGCTAGATGACGACGAAGATAAGTAATAAGGACACGCAATGAGTACAGCAGTGATCTTAGCCTTAGTTGTAGGTGCTGCTATTATAGCGGGCTTGGCATTTTATGCGGGTCAGTTGCTCTATAAGCTAAATGTGCAAAAAAAGCTAATTAGCAAACAACAGGCAGAGCAACAGCAAAAGCTAAAACAGTCGCGTTTAAAGCGTAATGCGAAGTTAGCCGATAGTATTCATTTAATTGCACGTGCTATGAATGAAAAGCAATGTGATTATTCTGAGGGGTGCTTACGTATTTGGGTGCTTATGTCGCAATATAGTTTTGATACTGAGCGCGACCTAACGAGTGCATACCCGGGTATTTATAAAATGTACGACGTGGTAAAAGAAATGCCAACCCATGATTCGCGCAAAAAGTACGCTAAAAAAGAAATTTTTAAGCAAGACACGGCGCGCTGGCGCGCAGAAGAATCACTGAGTGATGAAATAGAAGCTGACTGTAAAAAAATTATTGTTGAGTTTAAAGCAGCCCAAGGCAGCGAAAACGTGGTTTTTAACTAGCGCTTAGATTTTACGGCATATATAAAAAAAGCAGACCTTGGTCTGCTTTTTTTATGCGTGCTAGTTTTAAATTAACCTGAACTCTGGTTAAGAGATTTACTAACGTATTGAATCAAAAAATGATATTTATGTTTATTTTTCTCTAGCCAGAGATTTCCAGTGAAAACAAGGCGAAATTACGCGTCAATAGCTAGCCTATTGCAAGTAAATTCAACGCAGTTAGCGCTGAAAATAGCTGCTTGAGATAGATTTATTATCCAGAGTTCAGGTTAAATTATATAACGCGTGAGAAGCGGGTGGCATTTATCTGTTTTTGTAAATGCGTATCAAAGCACATACAAATAATACGAATAAATAAATTCCCTTTTGGTGTTACGCTAATTAGGTTGTTTTCTATTGTTACCATTTCATCGGCAATTAATGGTGCGAGTGCCTCTAAAGCATCTTGAAAGTAGTCATTAAAGCTGATTTTATGTCTGTTAGCGAATACGCTCATATCAAGCTCAAACTGGCAAATAAGCTGCTTAATCGCATCGGCGCGAATAATATCATCTTGGGTTAAATGCATGCCTTTATTAATGGCACTGCCTGCTTGCTCATCAACTGCTTGATAATAATGTTTTAACTCTTTTTTATTTTGTAATATGGCCGTGCCTATTTGTGAAATAGACGAAACACCTAAGCCCAATAAGTCGCACTCGCCATGAGTGGTGTAGCCTTGAAAATTACGATGCAGCTGACCCGTATTTTGTGCAATGGCTAGCTCATTATCAACTTTTGCAAAGTGATCCATACCTATAAATTGATAGCCCGCCTGCGTCATTTGCTCTAGGGTATTTTTAAACATGGTGAGCTTATTATGCGCACTGGGTAAATCGGCGTCTTTAATTTTACGTTGGGCGGCAAAACGTTCTGGTAAATGAGCGTAGTTAAATACTGAAACGCGGTCAGGGTTTAAGGCAATAAGTTGCTCAATCGTTTGCGTAAAGCTCTCAGGTGTTTGTAGTGGCAGGCCATAAATCATATCAGCATTAATTGATTTAAAGCCCAACTGTTTTGCTTGGGTAATTAATTGCTTTACCTCATCAACATGCTGAGGGCGATTAACAGCCAGCTGAACCTGATCATTAAAATCTTGAATACCAAATGACACACGATTAAACCCCAACTCGCTTAAATCAACCAGCATATTGTCAGCCAGTGAGCGAGGGTCGATTTCGATACCGCGCTCGCAGGTATCGCTAAAGTTAAAGTGTTGCTCTAGCAGCTTTACTAAGCGCGTCATTTGCGCTGCGGTTAAAAAAGTTGGTGTGCCGCCCCCCAAATGTAATTGCTCAACCCGATAATCTTGAAACAGCGGCGCTTGTGCTGCAATTTCTTTAGCTAAAAAGTCTAGGTAGGTATCGGCTTTAGATTGGTGGCGAGTAATGACTTTATTACAGCCACAGTAATAACAAAGCTGACTACAAAAAGGAATATGAATATATAAAGACAACGAACGGGTTTGCGATGATTCAATAGCGCTAATCAAATCTTGTTGCTGATAACCATCAGCTAACGAAAGTGCGGTCGGGTAAGACGTATAACGCGGGCCCGATACATTGTATTTGTTTATTAAAGTTTGATCCCATTGAGGAAGTTTAATCATCACGCGCACCTTATCTTTTAAGTTGCTGCGTATTGTAAAAAAGCAAAGGGGAGGAGGTTTTGATCTACAACAAAAAAAGGTGCCGCAGCACCTTTTTAATATATAACGCGGCTGCGTTACATTATGGCGTCTTTTAAGTACTGAAATAACTCTTTGTAGCTTCTCGCTGGTTTTTCAGCTTTTACTTCTTTGGCAGCATTACGCACCATTTGGCGCATCTTTTGGCGCTCAAGAGCTGGATATTGTTCAATTGTTTCGTTGATTAAGTCATCGCCTTGTTCAATTAAATCACTGCGCAGTTGCTCAATTTTTTTGATCATAACCTCAGCTTGGTTATTTTTATTAAGCATGACATCAATGATCGCTTTAATTTCTTCAATATTTTCTACCGTACGAAGGGTTTTTGCGATGTAATTTAAATGTCGGCGGTAGGCATCACTTTTATTACTTATTTTATCAGCAACCACCATTGCTTCTTTTAAGTCATCATTGAGCGGCAGGCGTTCACGCTGCTTTTTACCCATTTTGGCAATTTCAGATCCTAACTGATGAAACTCTTGCGCTTCGCGCTTAAGTTCACTTTTTGATACATATATAATTTCTTCTTCAATTTCAGCAGGCTTGCCTTTTTTCTTCGCCATGGGGTGCTCTTAAATAAAAATAACTTCATCTATTATACGCGATTCTTTTAGTGATTAATATTAGCTGATGTGGTGCAGTGAGTGTGTTAGCATTTAAATATAAAAAATGTGTGCAATATGGCCTTCAGGGCTCAGGACAGAATTTATGAAAAGCCAACACCAAGATCCAATTTATTCGCAAATCTCTCAAGTAAAAGACGCTGTATCAGAAGTACTTGAGCATGCTAAAAAACTAGGTGCTACCGCTGCAGAAGCTGCTATGTCAAGCACTTCTGGGTTGTCGGTAAGTACGCGCATGGGGGAGGTAGAAACCATTGAGTTTAATCAAGACGGTGGTTTAGGTATTAGCGTGTATGTTGGCAATAACAAAGGCTCGGCATCAACGGCTGATTTAAATCCTAAAACATTACGTGCTGTGGTCGAAAAAGCCATCGATATTGCTAAATTCACTTCAGACGATCCATGTAATGGCATTGCTGATAAAGGACTGCTTGAGTTTGCCCCTAGAGATTTAGACTTGTTTCATCCTTGGGATGTAAGCCCAGAGCAAGGGATTGATTTATGTCATGCAGCAGAGCAAGCCGCATTAAACGCCGATGAGCGAATTGTGAATTCAGATGGCGCGAGCTTTTCATCGCATCAAGGTTTGCGAGTATATGGTAACAGCCATGGTTTAATTGCAGGCTTTCCACGTACTCGCCACAGCATTAGCACTATGGTGATAGGTAAAGAGGGCGAGCATATGCAGCGCGACTCAGCCTACACGATTTCTCGCGATCAAGCGGGGTTAAAAGATGCTGCAAGTGTTGGACTTGAAGCCGCGGCAGAAACCCTAGCAAAACTAAACAGCCAAAAACTAGGCACCATGAAAGTGCCGGTTATTTTTAGAGCTGATATTGCTAATTCATTGTTTGGCCATTTGGTATCAGCAATTGGTGGTGGCGCACTGTATCGTAAATCCAGCTTTTTACTTGATAGCTTAGGCACGCAGGTATTTAGCAAAACCGTTAATATTTCAGAGCGTCCGCACTTACTTAAAGGCTTAGCATCATCGCCATTTGATAGCGAAGGCGTTAAAACTCTCGACAGAGAAATAATTCACGGTGGCGAGTTACAAACGTATTTATTAGCAAGCTATGCGGCACGTAAAATGAATATGACCCCAACAGGACACGCTGGCGGTATTCATAATTGGTTAGTAGAGCAAACGCATCAAGATTTAACTACATTATTAAAAACCATGGGTACGGGCTTATTAGTTACAGAATTGATGGGGCAGGGAGTGAATACCGTAACTGGTGACTACTCTCGCGGTGCGGCTGGTTTTTGGATTGAAAATGGGGAAATACAATACCCAGTAAGCGAAATTACGATTGCTGGTAATTTAAAAGATATGTTCAAAGGTATTTCCGCTATAGGTGGCGATATAGAACGTCGCGGCGGGATTCAGACTGGTTCAGTACTGATTGAACAAATGCAAGTAGCAGGTGCTTAATACCCATTCGCAATAATATTTATTTCAGTGAATTGGCATAAACCCACTTTGCTTGCTTAAATTAAGTTTAATTTAAGCAAGCCTTCTTTTGATGTTTTTAAGGTGTGATATGGCTAAAGATAGATATGCGCCAAAACCGTTAACCGATATTATGGCTGGGCTGAACAACCGCTTAGCAGCCTATGCGGGAAAAAGCCAAGCACTGGATACACAGCAACAATTGTTGCGCGATTTCTTAGGCCCTAAGTTAGGTGAAAAGTGCCGAGTAAGTAATTACCGTGACGGCACCTTAATGATAGAAGCCGTTTCTGCACCTATTGCCCTTAGGCTTAATTATTTAAAAATGGACATGCAATCGCATTTTAGAGCTGCAGGTATGGCTGAGCTTGGGCAAATAAAAATTACCGCCAATCCACAGGCAACTCAACGATTAAGCACCCGACCTAAAGCGGCTGATGGCAAACCAACGAACTCCCTTAAAATGAGTGAACAAACGGCTGATTATTTAAATGCTATCGCTGATTCTGCTCCACCGTCATTAAAAGAAAAGCTTCAGCGCTTAGCTTTACATGGTAAAAATAAACCTTAGTTAAATACCATTTAGCTCCTTCCTCGGTTTGTTTTACTGGCTTTAAAATACTTTGTTACATATTCGATTTTATTGTTATTTAAATCAGGTTTATGATGCTTAGTTAGTACTTCCTAAATTAGGTTGTAGCTGATGCGTATTTCATTAAGCAGATAATAGACTGCATCCTATTGTTGTTTTTTTGAGTTATCAAATCTTAATGAAATGCGTATTTATTCTAATTAGTATACGGAATTCTTATGAAACAAATAACAATGACTGCCGCCAGTATTGCATTGGCGTTAGGTTTGGTTGGTTGCGGCGAAAAGCCACAAGAAATGCAAGCAGAAGCAACAACAGTAACCGCACCGGTGGCAACCCCTCGTGCCTTAGGTGTTGATTTACAAAATATCGATAACAGTGTTCGTGCACAGGATGATTTTTACTTTCACGTAAATGGTAAATGGTTAGAAAAAACTGAAATCCCTGGCGATAAATCAAACTATGGGTCGTTCTCACAGTTATATGATGAATCGCAAAAAGCAATGAAAACAGTACTAGAAAATGCCAGTACCAATAGCAGCGCAAAGCCAGGTTCGGATGAATATAAGATCGGCGCATTTTATACTAGCTACATGGCTGAAAATGCTCGTGAAGAGTTAGGGATGTTACCACTTGAGCCGGCTATTAAAAGCATTGATACAGTGAAAGATAAAGCCGCGTTGGTCACACTGATGGCACAGCTACAAGTTAAAGGCGGAGATCTTCCTTTTGGCTGGTATGTTAATAATGACGCTAAAAACTCAAGTGAAAATGCGCTTTATGCCTATCAAGCGGGACTTGGTTTACCTGACCGTGATTATTATTTAAAAGATGATGAAAAATTCACAAAAATTCGCGCGGCTTATCAAACCTATATCACCGATATTTTAGCTAAAGCTGGCGTTAAAAATGCCGCTGATGCAGCCAAAGCGATATTAGCACTTGAAACGACACTTGCTGATGCACAGTGGAGCCGAGTACAAAGTCGTGATGCAACAAAATCTTATAATAAAATGAGTGTTGCTGCCGCTAACGAGCTAATGGGTGAATTTGATTTAAGTGCTTACTTTGAAGCAGTTGGTGTTGATGCCGAAGAACTGATTGTGAGCCAACCGAGTTACTTTGAAAAATTTGCAGACATTTTCAAAAATACAGACTTAACGGTTTGGCAAAACTACTTAAAATTCCATTTCGTTAGTAATTACGCGCAGTTGCTAAATAAAGATTTAGTGGATTTAAAATTTAATTTTTACAGCACCACGTTACGCGGTGTTGAAGAGCAAGCGCCACTTTGGAAGCAAGCCGTTGATGCATCAAACAGTGTACTGGGTGAAATTTTAGGTAAAGTCTACGTTAAAGAAAACTTCCCGCCAGAAGCGAAAGCGCGCATGGAAGAATTAGTTGATAACGTGATTAAAGGCTATTCAGTGGCAATTGAAAACCTTGAGTGGATGAGCCCTGAAACAAAAGTTGCGGCGCAAGAAAAGCTGGATAAGTTTACGCCTAAAATTGGTTACCCAGATAAATGGAAAGATTATTCAGATTTAGTAATTAATCCTGATGAACTAGTAGGTAACTATATTCGCTACAGTGAGTGGGCTTATGCAGATATGGTTGCTAAATTAGGTAAGCCAGCTGATCGCTCTGAGTGGCATATGACGCCACAAACAGTGAATGCTTACTACAACCCAGTGAATAACGAAATAGTATTCCCTGCGGCGATTCTGCAGCCTCCTTTCTTTAATTTAGAAGCAGATGATGCGGTTAACTATGGTGCTATTGGTGCGGTTATTGGCCATGAGTTAGGCCATGGCTTTGATGACCAAGGTGCAAAATACGACGGTGATGGCAATTTACGTAATTGGTGGAGCGAGTCAGACCTTAAGCAGTTTGAAGAGCGAAGTGCTGCCTTAGTTGCGCAGTATAATCAATATAAACCGTTTGAAGATGCCAGCGTTAATGGTGAGCTGACACTGGGTGAAAACATTGGTGATTTAGGCGGCTTAACCGTCGCTTATAAAGCGTATCAATTATCGCTGGGTGATTCTAAAGCGCCCATTATTGAAGGCTATACGGGCGACCAACGCTTCTTTATGGGCTGGTCGCAAATTTGGCGTCGTAAATACCGTGATGAAGCATTGCGCAATCGTTTAATGACCGATTCACATTCACCGAGTCATTATCGCGTGATTGGTATTTTGTCGAACATGCCGGAATTTTACCAAGCGTTTGATGTTAAAGAGGGCGATAAAATGTATATCAAGCCTGAAGATCGCGTAAAAATTTGGTAATTTAAGCTGAAATTAGCTTGAGCGGTTAGCCCCACTAATCGCAAAATAAAAAGCCAGTGAGCATGATGCTCACTGGCTTTTTAGTTACTTTTATACCTGATGATAAAACTAGGGTCTGTTGACCTTTGCGGATTAAAATTTGTTCAAACTAGGGGCGGTTTAATCGCGGCGCGAGGTTTGTAACCTAGTGGGCTAAGTAAAAACCGAGCAACAAAGAGTAAATCGCCCCTAGGCAGAACCCAAAGGGCAGCGCCTGTTTAGTATTGATGCTGCGTTATCGCCTATTTATGGGGAATAACCACACCACATAGGCTCTGCCTTGCCTAAATACCAAACAGACTGCTGCAAATTTAATCTTGAAAGGTCAACAGACCCTAGCTATATTTCGCTTTTATGGCGCTGATAATCTCGACATTGGCTGCAGGAAAATCATAGTTATCTAGTTCGTCTATACTTACCCATTCGCTTGGTTGCCCTTCTGCGCCATGAGCTTGACCATTAAAGTTACTGACCACGTGTACATTAAGTCGTACGCATTTATCGCCATAGTCGTGCTCTATAGTGACAAGTTCGCTTGAGCTATGAATAGTCAGTCCTACTTCTTCAAATAATTCGCGCTTCAGTGCTTGAAAAACACTTTCCCCGGCTTCAACTTTTCCGCCTGGAAATTCCCATAAGCCGCCTTGGTGCTGTTCATCTGCACGTTTACAAATAAACACATTGTTGTTTTTTTTAATTACACCCACAGCAACATTGATGATTACTTTAGTCATTATCTCTCCCTTAAATAGCATAAAAAAAGCGACGCAAGCGTCGCTTTTTATCTAACTTAACAAAGTGGTGTTATTTTAATTTACCACAACATTGTTTGTATTTTTGACCTGAACCACATGGACATGGATCGTTACGACCCACTTTTGGCTCGCTACGCGCCATAACCTGAGCGCTTTGTGGGGCTTCACCACCTACATGCTCTGCTTCTTCATGTTGATATTCGCGAGGGGCATTTTCACTTTTACGGTGTTGCTCTTCTACTTTTTCAACATCTTCTTCAGCGCGAACTTGCACTTTACTTAAAATACCGACGACATCGACTTTTAAGTTTTCTAGCATTTCAGAGAACAATTCAAACGACTCACGTTTGTATTCTTGCTTAGGATTCTTTTGTGCATAACCACGTAAGTGAATACCTTGGCGTAAGTGATCCATTGCAGCAAGATGGTCTTTCCAATGTTGGTCAAGACTTTGAAGCATAATGGCTTTTTCAAACTGACGTAGTACAGAATCGCCAACCATTTCTTCTTTTTGCTTGTAAGCTTGTTCAACCGCTTCTTCAATACGCTCACGCAGTTTTTCTTCATACAGTTTATTGTCATCAGCTAACCACTGAGTAATTGGTAACTCAATTAAGAAGTCTTGTTTTAAGCGTTCTTCAAGTCCTGGTATATCCCACATTTCAGCCAAGCTTTGTGGAGCAATGTATTGATCAATCACACCGGCGAGCACATCACCACGGATAGCGGTAATCGTTTCTGAAATATCACCTTCTTCAAGCAATTCGTTACGTTGAGAATAAACAACACGACGTTGATCGTTTGCTACATCATCGTACTCAAGTAGCTGTTTACGCATATCAAAGTTACGTGCTTCTACTTTACGCTGAGCGTTTTCGATTGCGCGGTTAACCCATGGATGTTCAATCGCTTCGCCGCGTTGCATACCTAGTTTACGCATCATATTAGTCATGCGCTCACCAGCAAAAATACGCATTAACGCATCGTCCATAGATAGGTAAAAACGGCTTGAACCGGCATCACCTTGACGGCCAGAACGACCACGTAATTGGTTATCAATACGACGTGATTCATGACGCTCAGTACCAATAATGTGTAAGCCGCCAGCATCAATTACCGCATCATGGCGAATCTTCCATGCTGCTTTTATTTCAGCAATTTGTTCGTCAGTTGGGTTCTCAAGTTTTTCAACTTCGCTGTTCCAATTACCACCAAGTACGATATCGGTACCACGACCGGCCATGTTAGTGGCAATCGTAACTGTACCTGGTAAGCCCGCATCAGAAACAATGTCTGCTTCTTGTGCGTGGAATTTAGCATTAAGTACATTGTGCTTAATTTTTTCTTTGCGTAAAAACTGCGATAAGTACTCAGAGCTTTCAATTGAGATAGTACCTACAAGTACCGGCTGACCACGTTCTTGACAGTCTTTAATGTCTGCTAAAATCGCTTCGTATTTTTCTTCTTGCGTTAAGTAAACTAAATCAGCGCGATCATCGCGGATCATTGGTTTATTGGTTGGCATAACCACAGTGTCTAAACCGTAGATAGACTGAAACTCAAACGCTTCTGTGTCGGCTGTGCCTGTCATACCTGCTAGCGTTTCGTACAAGCGGAAGTAATTTTGGAAGGTAATAGAGGCTAATGTTTGGTTCTCGTTTTGAATTTTCACACCTTCTTTTGCTTCTACAGCTTGGTGTAAACCTTCTGACCAACGACGCCCTTCCATTGAACGACCTGTGTGCTCATCAATAATGATGACTTCGTTTTCTTTAATAACGTAGTCAACATCTTTTTGGTAAAGCTTATGCGCACGAAGAGCTGCATAAACGTGGCTAAGTAGCGTGATGCTCGCTGCTGAATACAGTGAGTCACCTTCTTCAATTAGGCCGCGCTCGGTAAGTAACTCTTCTACTTTTATTTGCCCACGCTCAGTAAGATGAACTTGCTTAGATTTTTCATCGATGGTGAAATCGCCATCGCCTTCAATTCCTTCCTCGTCTTCTTTTTCTTGTAATTCAAGTAGAGGAACAATGGTATTAATTTCAGTGTATAGCTCAGAGCTATCTTCAGCGGGACCAGAAATAATCAGTGGCGTACGTGCTTCATCAATAAGGATTGAATCCACTTCATCCACTACAGCATAAAATAATGGGCGTTGTACGCGCTCATCAATACTAAATGCCATGTTGTCACGCAGGTAATCAAAACCAAATTCGTTATTGGTACCGTAAGTGATGTCAGCTGCATAAGCTTGTTTTTTCTGTTGTGGCATCATGCCCGGAACATTACAGCCTACGGTTAACCCTAAAAATTCAAATAATGGGCGATTGGTTTCAGCATCACGTTTGGCCAAGTAGTCATTCACGGTAATGACATGAACACCTTTACCTGTTAAACCATTTAAATAAGCCGGCAGTGTCGCTGTGAGTGTTTTACCTTCACCGGTACGCATTTCTGCGATACGACCTTGGTGTAAAACCATACCACCTAATAACTGCACGTCGAAATGACGCATACCGTTTACACGTTTTGATGCTTCACGTACCACTGCAAATGCTTCTGGTAGAATATCGCCTAAGCTTTGTCCGTTATCGTAACGCTCTCTAAACTCGGCTGTTTTAGCTTTTAAATCTTCATCTGAAAGCGCTTCTAGCTGCGTTTCAAGTGCATTGATCAGTGCGACCGTCTTTCTTAGGTTTTTAATAGTGCGGTCATTGCGACTACCAAAAATCTTGGTAAATAAATTAGATATCATGATAAAACCGTTACAATGTGTTTTTTTGCTAGCCGTGCATCGGCTAACCCATTTTTTACAATTGATAATTAATGTATTCTTTAAATTAACCTTTAGGACACATTAATTAGCAATTTTGTATTAAGCTGCTTAAAAAGCACTGTTTATTACCTGCGCTACTATACCAGACTCTGCTAAACATCAAACTACCTCAATAAAAAGATCTTCATTTAAAACAGAAAAATGAGATCTCGCTCATAAAAATAGCGTTATGTAACGAAACTTGATTAAAACTGCAGATAAACAGACCCTAAAGATATGGTGCTGAATAAATTAAAAACAAGAGCAAAGCGCTTAAATTTCACCCTTAAACGCCTTGTTAGCAGCCATCGTTTTTTAAAGCTTAAATTGAGCAATCGTTTTATATATTACTCTCGGTAAGTCACTTAAGTCATACGCTTTACCTGCAGGTATGTAATGAATGGTTGCGGTATCATTAAAGAGATTACTAATTGCAAAAAAGCGTGTGTTAATATCTTCTGCAACCAGCGTTTGCTAATATTATTTTTAGTCGCATAAAGTTAATTATATTTTTTATCGCTATAAAACGCGTTGATTGAGTTTTAATAAGGGTAAATAAAGTGCAAACCAACAAAGATAATTTAGTCGTTCTTGGCGCTGGCTGGCTTGGCCAAGCCTTATGTATTGATGCACAAAAACAAGGTTGGCAAGTGCAGGGGACTCATCGAAGTGACACTCATCAATTTGATTTTGAACGTCAGTTTGTTTTACAAAACGGTGAGTTGCAGCACCAAGTTGATTTACAAAATGCGTATTGGGTCTGTGCAATCCCGCCTCGCAGTCGAGATAGCGAAAGTGATTATCCGCAAGTGCTTGAGCAGGCGTTAAAGCTGGCAACTGAGCTTAATTGCAAAGGCTTTTTATTGTGCTCATCGACTGGGGTATATGATCAAGAACCTGGCGTTTATAGTGAAAGCAGCGATATATCAGGCACTAACGAGCGACAAATAAAGCTGTATGATGCTGAAGAGCTAGTGCTTGAACAGCAAGGTAAAGTGCTTCGCTTAGCCGGATTGTTGGGGCCAAATAGAGAGCCTGGTCGTTTTGTGGCGGGTAAAGAACTCAATACCTCTAGTCAGCAAGTAGTGAATATGGTGCATCAACATGATGTGATCAATGCTATTTATGCGGTCCTTAATAACTGGTCGCAAGGACAGAGCATTTATAACGTGGTGAACCCAGCGCACCCGACCAAAGCAGATTATTATGCGCAAAAGTGTGAGCTGTATGGCACACAAATGCCGAGCTTTAGTAGTAATGAGGTCGCTGAGCGCAAAGTTATTGGCTCAGCGATAGAAGCACTGGGTTTTAGTTATCAGTATGGTATTTAATAAGAAGGTAAGGGGGAGTGGCTTATGAAATCACACAACTTACCTTCACTTAGTAGCGTGTTGGCCGCTTCAATATCGGGAGCAAAATACCGGTCTTTGTCGTAATAGCTAACATGTTGGCGTAGCAGTGCTTTGGCACTTTCTACTTTATCACACGCGCGTAGTGGTGCTCTAAACTCAAGCCCTTGGGCAGCACTGAGCCATTCTATGGCCAGTACGCCTTGCGTATTATTAGCCATATCAACTAGTCGTCGTGCTGCAAACGTTGCCATAGAAACATGGTCTTCCTGATTTGCTGAAGTCGGTAAGCTATCTACCGAAGCAGGGTGTGCTAAGGATTTGTTTTCAGAGGCCAGTGCAGCCGCGGTGACTTGAGCAATCATAAATCCTGAATTTACCCCACCGTTTTTTACTAAAAATGGCGGTAATTTAGATAAATTAGAGTCAATCAATAGAGCAATACGTCGCTCAGCTAAGGCGCCAATTTCAGCAATAGCAATCGCCAGGTTATCAGCGGCCATAGCAACGGGCTCAGCATGAAAGTTTCCGCCTGAAATAATATCCCCTACATCGGCAAATACGAGAGGGTTATCGGTTACTCCGTTTGATTCACACAGTAGTACTTCGGCGGCTTGACGTATTTGGGTTAAACATGCACCAAGAACTTGCGGCTGGCAGCGCAGGCAATATGGGTCTTGTACTTTTTCACAATTAATATGTGAGTCACTAATTTGTGAGTGGCTATCGAGTAATTCTCTAAATACGTGAGCCGTATCTATTTGCCCTTGCTGACCACGAATGTCATGAATACGCGCATCAAATGGCGCGCGACTGCCCATGGCCGCTTCTATACTGATAGAGCCAATAACACAGCTTTGTGCGTACAAGTCTTCGGCTCTAAATAAGCCTTGTAGTGCAAATGCAGTGGATGCTTGGGTGCCATTCAATAAGGCTAACCCTTCTTTTGCAGCTAATGTTAGTGGCTCAAGACCTGCAATTTTTAGCCCTTGTGTAGCGCTTATCAGCTCACCTTGATAACGCATTTTACCCTCACCTAATAAAGGCAAACACATATGCGCAAGCGGTGCTAAATCGCCCGATGCACCCACTGAGCCCTTTTTAGGCACGCAAGGGTAAACTTCACTTTTAAGCAGCTGCATAAAAAACTCAAGCACAGCTAAGCGAATACCAGAATAACCGCGCGATAAAGAGTTTATTTTTAGTGTGATCATCAATCTAACGGTGCTGTCATCCATTAACTCACCAATACCTGCGGCGTGTGAAAGCACAATACTGCGTTGTAATAGTTCGAGTTCATCGTCAGCGATTTTAGTATTGGCCAATAACCCAAAGCCAGTATTAATACCATATACAGTGCGATGTTCGTTTATCACGTTTTGGACTGTTTGAGCACTGGCAGCTATTTGCGCCTGTGCATCATTGGCCAGAGTTAAGTGTATGGCTGATTTGTTAATTTTTCTTAGCGTGTTTAAGTCAAGCTGACCCGGTTTGAGTGTATATGAAATCATGACTTGTCCTCATTAATCATTGGTAAGTCTAGCTGCTGCTGTTGCGCACAGTTTTTTGCAATTTCATAACCCGCATCAGCATGGCGCATTACACCGGTGGCGGGATCGTTCCATAATACTCGAGCAAGACGTTGCTCTGCTTCATCAGTACCATCGGCAACAATCACTACGCCTGAGTGCTGGCTAAAACCCATACCTACACCACCGCCATGATGAAGCGATACCCAAGTAGCACCGCCTGCGGTATTAAGCAGAGCATTTAATAGTGGCCAATCGGAGACCGCGTCGGAGCCATCTTTCATACTTTCAGTTTCACGGTTAGGACTGGCAACTGAGCCTGAGTCGAGATGATCTCGTCCAATAACTACCGGCGCTTTAAGCTCACCGCTTTTAACCATATCGTTAAAGGCAACAGCAAGGCGCGCTCTATCTTTTAAACCGACCCAACAAATACGTGCAGGCAAGCCTTGAAATTGAATTCGCTCACGCGCCATATCAAGCCAATTATGTAGGTGTTTATCATCTGGAATGAGCTCTTTTACTTTTGCATCGGTTTTATAAATATCTTCAGGATCGCCAGATAGCGCTACCCACCTAAATGGACCAATACCTTCACAAAATAATGGACGAATATACGCAGGCACAAACCCAGGGAAATCAAATGCATTACTCACGCCTTCTTCTAGGGCCATTTGACGAATATTATTGCCATAGTCGGTTGTTGCTGCGCCCGCTTTTTGTAGTGCCAGCATCGCCTTTACTTGGACTGCCATTGACTGTTTAGCCGCTTTTACAACTGCTTGTGGGTTATCGATTCGCATTTTAGCTGCGTATTCCATACTCCAATCTTGTGGCAGGTAACCGTTAAGTGGATCATGAGCTGAGGTTTGATCGGTAACTATATCGGGGGTCACCCCACTTTTTACTAAGGTACTAAACACATCGGCGGCGTTACCTAGTAAACCCACAGAAAGCGCTTCACCTTTTATGCAAGCATCTGTTATTAATTTTAGTGCATGCTCAAGATCTGTGGCTTTTACATCGACATATCCTGTTTTTATCCGAAAATCGATACGGCTTTCATCACATTCCACCACCAAGGCACTAAAGCCTGCCATAGTAGCCGCTAATGGTTGTGCGCCCCCCATACCTCCAAGGCCACCCGTTAATACCCACTTACCTTTAGCATTACCAGCAAAATGCTGTTTTGCCATAGCCACAAACGTTTCGTAAGTGCCTTGCACTATGCCTTGAGAGCCAATGTAAATCCAAGACCCAGCGGTCATTTGGCCATACATCATCAAGCCTTTTTTATCTAGCTCGTTAAAGTGCTCCCAGTTTGCCCAATGCGGTACTAGGTTTGAATTGGCAATTAATACCCGTGGTGCATTGCTATGAGTTTTAAATACACCCACAGGTTTGCCTGATTGCACTAATAGAGTTTCGTCATTTTCTAGGCGTTCAAGCGTTTCAATTATTTTGTCATAACTTGGCCAATCACGTGCAGCACGGCCAATACCACCATAAACCACCAGAGCTTGAGGGTGCTCTGCAACATCAGGGTCTAAATTATTCATTAGCATGCGTTTAGCCGCTTCGGTTTGCCAGCTTTTTGTGGTTATTTTATTGCCATGTTGCGCGCGTATTGTGCGTTGTGTGTCCAGTCGATGATTCATTGTTCACTCCTGTTAAATAGTATTAAGCGTTATGCGCTTTATTATTATTTTTAAATGTTAATTGCCCGCCCAAGCGGTACTTACTGCCCGGCGATATAAGTCGTGCAAAGCTAACAATCCCGTTAACCGACCAAGTGCGGCGTATTACTTGTAAGCATGGCTCTTCGTTATATAGGTTAAGCCACTGACACATTTCATTATTTGGCGTTATAGCCTCTACCGTGTGCCTTGCTTGTGTTAAAGGGGCAACCGTTGATAGGTATTCGTGTGGGGTGAGAGCGGTAAAATTTTGTTGTAAATAATCCTTGGCAAGTAACGGGTTTACAAAACGTTCTTCAACTTGCAAGGGACTGTCATTTTCGTTATGAATAATGACACTTCTATACACCACACTATCTACCTCAACACCTAAAGCAATAGCAATTGGCGCCACGGCATTGATTGATTCCAACACCTGTACTGTGCAGCTGTAGTTTCCGTTTCGCTCTTTGACTTCATGTGCAATGTTTTTTATTTCCAGTAGTGATGACTGCGACTTAAAGCTTGCGACAAAAGTACCTAGCCCTTGGCTACGGGTTAAAATGCCTGTATCAGTTAGCTCACTTAACGCTCGACGTGCGGTCATTCTGCTTACCGCAAACTGCTTTGCCAGTTCATTTTCTGAGGGCACGCGTTGGTTTTCAAGCCAAAGCCCACTGCGTATTTTGTCCACAATAAACTGTTTTATTTGTGTAAATTTAGGTGTTGGCATAAACGCTTTTGGTGTATTAAAAATAAACAATACTTAATAAGATGGCATAATTACCTTGTATATACAAGATGTGTTGTTAAACTCGTTTGAACATTATCGCGGAGAAACTTATGCAAGCCACAGAATCTACAGAACAGTTAAATGATATCGATTTATTGCTCACAGATGCCAACATTGCCACTATGGATAGCAATATTGATGCGCCTTATGGGGCAATAGAAAATGCGGCATTAGCTATTAAAAATGGCAAAATAGTGTGGCTAGGTAAACAAGCTGATTTATCTAATTTTGATGTGTTAGCCACCCCGATATTAAGTGTAAAAGGACAATGGTTAACCCCAGGCTTAATTGATTGCCATACACATTTAGTGTTTGCCGGTTCTCGTGCGCAAGAGTTTGAGCAGCGTTTGCAGGGCGTGAGCTATCAGCAAATAGCAGCGCAGGGAGGGGGAATAGCAAGTACAGTTAAAGCAACCCGAGAGGCTGACCACGAACAGTTATTTGTAGCAGCAAAAGAGCGTTTAAATGCATTGTTAGCTGAAGGGGTGACGACGGTTGAAATTAAGTCAGGGTATGGGCTTGATATAGACAATGAGAAAAAAATATTGGAGGTGGCTAGGCTGTTAAATCAACATCACCCCATTGAAGTGGTTAACACCTTTTTAGGGGCACATGCGCTACCTTTGGAGTTTAAAAACCGCAGTGATGATTACATAGATTTGGTATGTAATGAAATGCTAAGCACGCTTGTTGAACATGACCTAGTGGATGCCGTTGACGTTTTTTGTGAAGACATTGGCTTTAGCTACGCACAAACTCAACGCGTATTTGATGCAGCTAAAAAACAGGGTTTGGCAATCAAGTGTCATGCCGAGCAATTATCAAATCAACACGGTGCAGCGCTGGTAGCACAATACAATGGCCTGTCGGCTGATCATTTAGAATACCTTGATGAAGCAGGCGTTAAAGCTATGGCAAACGCAGGCACTGTGGCGGTATTACTGCCTGGGGCTTTTTATTTTTTAAAAGAAACGAAATACCCACCAATTGAACTGTTAAATAAATACAAGGTTCCCATCGCAATTGCCAGTGATTTTAATCCCGGCACATCACCATTATGTTCGTTGCAATTAATGATGAATATGGCCTGCACCTTATTTAATTTCACTCCAGAGCAGGCATTAACTGGCGTAACAGCACATGCGGCTCGTGCTTTAGGTTTTACTGATAGAGGGGTGTTAAAAGTTGGCGCTCGCGCAGATATTGCTCATTGGCAAATTGACCACCCTGCACAATTAAGTTATCAGTTTGGGGTAAATAAACTGTTAAATTTATGGATATTGGGTAAACTTAGTTAGTTTGTATAAAATTAACTCTTAAACCTATGTTTTATTTAATGTCAGTGAGTACGTCAGCTATGGATGGAACGTTATTGAGCTACAGCAATTTAGCTATTTTTTTAAGTGGTGCACTTTTAATGGCAATGGTTGCCACGCTATTAACCGTTAAAAGTAACGTAATGAGACTCAGCTTTTTATGTACTGGGCTCATTGGCTTAGCTATGGTCAGTAGCGCAATACCTTGGCTCGCTATTTTACTAGCGCTAGGTTTTGGTTTTAATTTATATCAAGCGAAGTTACAAAAGCAAAAAAAACCATTTCTTATCAGTGCCTGTGCAAGCGCATTATTTGCTTTATTGTTAATAGGGTATCTCTTTTTTACGCTGCATTTAGCGTGGTTGCTCATGGCTATTTTACTGCTCTCAGTCAGTGGTTTTTTAGCTGATAATGAGCCTAAAGCTACTACGCCTTTAAAGCCACAAACTGAGCCTGAGGTGTATGTTGAAAACTCACCCTTAGTCAGCTTCCCCGATAAACAACAGTTACGTCAAAAGTATAATGAGCTTATTGATGAAGGTTCATTCAGAGCCGCACTTATTGTATTAAGGCTAGAGGGGTTTGCGCAGGTAAATCAGCATATTGGACGAGATTTTGGTGACTTATTGTTGTCGCAGTCGGCAAATCGAATAAAAGACTTACTAGACAGTGATGAAGTGTTGTTCCTTGCTCCGCATGCTAAATTAGCGCATTTAGGCGGGTTAAATTTTGCGTTTATTTGTGATCTACAAAGCCATAATCATTTACATCAACAGCTTATCAAGCAAATTATTGGCGCTACATTAAAGCCCTTTAACGTGGCTAATTGCACTATTGAAGTAAAGGTAAGAGCCAGTTATGTTCATTGCGATCAACAAAGTACGAGCTTTGATGATTTAATTAGTTATGCGTATTTGGCACTTGATAGTCAGCCAAGCAAACAAATAGTGGCTTATCATCAACAAATGACGGTTGAGCATTTAGAGCAACAAGCGCGATTAACAGAGCTTGCGAATATCAGCTTTGCTGATGAGTTTGAGCTGTTTTTTCAACCCGTTATTCGCAACGGCGATGGTCAAATTGAATTTTTAGAATTGTTATTACGTTGGCAACACCCCACGCAAGGCACCTTATCGGCAAGCCGATTTATAAATGATATTAGAATTGCAGGGCTTGGTTATTCACTGGCTACCTTTGTTATAGAGCGTGCTGGCGAATTAGCCATGGCACTTCGTATGGAAGGGATGTCGGTACCTTTGAGTGTTAATTTATTTGGCCCAGAAATGCTCAATGAAGAGTTTGTTGATTTTGTTTACGGAGTAATTGGTGAGCATCAACTCAGGCCAGGCGATTTAATTATTGAATGTCCGCTTCATGTTTTTACCAGCCTAGATGATAAAGGCAGAGCCATGATCGCAAGGCTTAACAGTTTAGGTTTAAAAGTGTGTGTTGATGGTTTAGGTGATAACCCTGTATTACTTTCTAAGTTACCTAGTTTAGCGGTGGAATATATTAAAGTATCGCCTGCATTAACTGCAGACTTTAGTAATCAAAATAATATACGCAGCTTAGTAAGCGGTATGGTAGAAATGCATAATCAGCAACAAACAAAAGTGATTTTTGAAGGTGTTGAAACACTGGACCAACTTAAATTTGTGAAAAGTTTGAAAGCTTATGCCTCACAAGGCTACTACTTCGGACACCCTTTAAGTAGCTTGGGGTTAATGAGTTGGTTTAAACAGTGGTTACAGGCACAAGAAGACTAGGGAAGATTAGATTTTTTGCTTTGTTTGTAGGTAGATATTTACTAAGGCACTGATTACTTGACCACATTGTAATTTACCCGCAGCAAGAGAGTGAGGATGTTGCGAGGGTGCTGCTTCGCATAAATGTAAATAAGCACTGTGATAATTACTTGCAGCTAAATAAACATAATGCTCGCCATCGCTAACATCAAAACCGCAATAATTAAATGCGCTTGCAGGCATGTTGGTTAGGCTATCTAAATCAACTTCTATTCCCAACGGTGCGTTATCAAATGCGTTTAGTGCATTGTTAGTTGCCTCCGTTAAACTTATTTCTCGCCTAACATTAATCGCTTGATAGCTGGTGAAACTAAATTTTGCACTTTGCATTGCATTAAAAATTTGTTGATTATTTTTAAGCTCATGTAAGCCAATTACATGGTAACTGTTAAGGTGCTGCTCTTGATAGGCGTAGTGAAAACCATTGCCACTGTGTCTGCCTTCACACTCTCTAAAGTCGGCATGGGGGTCTAAATTAATGGCGTTAATTGCGCTGTTTTTATATTTTGCAAGCGAGCGAATAATACCTAAGCAGTTGTTATGTCCGCCACCAATAATGATGGGTTCAAGACCTGCTTTAAAAATCATGCTTAAAATTGCTTCAACCCGCACATCAATCTCAGCGCACAACTGACGTAATTGGTCTAAATCGAGAGGATTTTGGTTATCAAGCGGGTGTGCTTGTTCCATTAAGTCATCGAGGTTTACTTCGCCAAGGAGTAACACTTTTTGCATGGCAATAGCGTGATTGTGAGGTTGGTTTAAAAAGTGTTGTAAAAAAGCGGGCCAAGCATGTTGTGCTCCGCCTTTACCTAAATTGGCTCTAGGTCCAATGTCTTCGCAAACGCCCAGTAAAACAAAGCGCATACCAAACTGTGCAGCATCAGTAAGCGCTTGTTGTATATTAACGTTTGCGTCAAGTAATGCCATTGACTGCCACGCTTTTTGTTCACCTGCACGGTTAGAACAAATGCGCTTGAGCGTGCTTTCGTTATATACTTTAAGGTGTGCTGTCACGCTACAGTTCTATTATTTCTAGCTCTAATTCTTCAGCAGAAAGTACAATACCTGTACTGTCGGCATAAACAAAATCATCATCGAAAAATGATACACCCGCAAAGTTAACGCCTATGCCGCTTTCACCCGCGCCTTCACTGTCAGCTGCAACCGGAATTGATCCAATGGCTTGAATTCCTAAATCCAGTTCTTCAAGTTCATCAACATGGCGCAGTGCACCATATACAATAATACCTTGCCAATTGTTTTCAAGTGCCAGCTCAGCCAGTTCAATATCAATTAAGGCTCTACGAGTGGAGCCTCCACCATCAATAAGTAAAATCTGATCTGTACCATCTTGAGAAAGCAATTGACGGATCAGTTCATTATTTTCAAAACATTTTACCGTTTTAATGCGGCCACCAAAACTGTGTCGACCACCAAAGTTGATGAACATAGGTTCAAGCACGTCAACCACATCAGCGAAATGGTCACATAAATCAGAAGTGCTGTAATCCATTATTTTATCCTCAAAAGATACATAAGTTAGTAACTTAGTATACCCTCCTTATATTCAATAACAACGACTTAATTGCAGTAAATTTAGCCAGAAATAGAACTAAATCAATAACACGACTCATAATTTTTTAATAAAATTGTCATCTTTATAAATAAATATTTTTAAAGCTATGGACTGAGCGTTTATAAGTGCGAGAGATTTAAGTTCTGATTGGCGAGACTGTTAAAATTAAACAATACTGTGATCAGGCCGATGATTATATTGTCCATTTGTATAAAGGGAGTTTGTTAATGGTTAAATTTTACTGGTAGCCCTTTTTTGGTTTTTAATGATAGGCATTATTGTTTATTTCATGTAACAAAATTATGTTAATACAAGAAAGCATCACGTTATACTGAACTGGCAAATTTAATATAGGTATTTACAATGAACTTTTTACAGAATCTAACGATTAAACGTCGTTTACAATTTAACGCATTAATCGTTGGCTTAGCCATGATTGTTATGCTGTGCATCATCATTTATGAAGCACGTATTATGCTTAAATTAAATGAAACTATTCAGTACGCTGAAGAGCTAGATGTGCATGAGCTTTCGATGCGTAAATACGAAAAAGACTTTTTGTTTTACAAAGATGAGTCTAGTTTAGAGCTATTTGCGCAAGAATATAAAAAACTACAATTTAAACTAGAAAAGCTATCTGTTTTATCTGCAGATTTAAATATTGCTACGGCTCAGGTCAATCAATTTTCTACGTTAGCCCAACAGTACTATGACGACTTTCAAAATGTTGTAAAACTACAGCGTAAAATCGGGTTGCACCCAAAAGACGCTTTATATGGCGAGCTGAGAGAAGCAGTTCATAAAATAGAAACATTGCTTAGTGAGCAAAATAATTACCAATTACTCACCACTATGCTACAGCTGCGTCGAGCTGAAAAAGATTTTATGCTACGTTTAGATACCAAGTATTTAGATCGATTTAATAAATTAGCAAGCGAGTTAAAACAACAAGTAAATGCTGCAGAGCTACCTAATAATTTACGCAATCAATTGGTCTCGTTAATGACCAACTACCAAAATAAATTTACTGCATTGGTAGAGGCGCAGGTGGAATTAGGCGTCGATTTAAATTCGGGTGCCCTAGGGAAAATGAGAATAAGTGTTAAGAAAAGTGATGAAGTGGTTACTTTGATCACTAATGCGACTAAAGAGCAAGTAACTGAAACGGCGCAGCAGGCGCAATTATTAGCAATAGTCATTTTTATAATTGCTAGTATCATCGTTATGCTACTTGTGTACTTGACCAGTCGTTCAATTATCCAGCCTATTGAAAAAGTTTATCAAGCAATAGATAAGATAAGACAAAACAATGACTTAAGCTTGTTTATAGAGCATAAAGGGAAAGATGAAGTAACGAGGATGACCATAGACTTTAATAGTTTAATTAGTGACTTTAAAGATCTCATCTACGAAGTAAATACGGCTCTAACAACGCTTAATATAGCAACAGGGAACCTATCTGAAACAACCTCAGCGACTAGCTCTGGTATGCAAGAGCAATTGCATGAAGCGGATATGGTAGCAACCGCTGCTACAGAAATGCAGGCAACGATTCAAGATATTTCACACAATACTGAAGCCGCCGCTAAAAAAGCTGAATCGACCAATGTAAGCGCCCAGCAAGGTCAGGTTGAAGTAGAGTCAACTATTAAGCATATTAATGCCTTATCCGATTCACTTGGTAAAGCTTCCAGCGTGGTGTCTCAGCTAGAAAAAGATGGTGAAACCATAGGTTCTGTACTTGATGTGATACGTGCGATTGCAGAGCAAACTAATTTACTTGCTTTAAATGCTGCCATTGAAGCGGCGAGAGCGGGTGAACAAGGTCGTGGCTTTGCGGTTGTTGCAGATGAAGTGCGCTCACTTGCACAGCGTACGCAAGAGTCAACCAGCGAAATAGAGGGCATTATTAACACCCTACAACAGCGTACTCAAGAAGTTGTGAGTATCATGCACCAATGTCGTACTCAAGGTGGCGAAAGTGCTACACAAGCAACAAAAGCGGGTGAGCTGCTAGGATCAATTACCATTGATGTGCAAACTATTATGGAAATGAGTACACATATTGCTACTGCTATTGATGAGCAAAGTCAGGTGGCTTCTGAGGTAAATAAAAACGTGGTCCGTATTCGAGATATTGCAGAGGGGGCTGCGGCTCACTCACAAACTAATGCGCAAACCAGTGAAGAGGTCTCTGAGCAAGCAAGGGTACTTCATCAAGCGATTTCAAAATATAAGGTTTAACTACTAACAGAAAAAAGTGGCTTAATTGCCGCTTTTTTCTCATTCACAGAGTATAAGTTCAGACTAAATACTAGGGGACAAACTTTATGGGTACGCTGTCTTTGTTGTTTTCATGTTGTTTAACACGCTCTAAATACGTATCCCATAAGCTTGTTTGTTCAGCTTGTAATTTAGCAAAATATTGCCAGCTGAACAGCCCGCTGTTATGGCCATCGTCAAACTCTAAACGTAACGCGTAATGCCCTACCGGCGTAATGGTTTTAATGCCCACTGCTTGTTTATTTAGTACTAACTTCATAGGCTCAGATCCATGGCCTTGAACCTCTGCTGAGGGAGAGTGTACCCGTAAAAACTCAGCGCTAAATATAACTTCAGAGTTATCATCAAAATAAACATTTAAATTTTTACTCACACTATGATAGTGCACTTTTGTAACTTGTTTCATCGTCATCTCGCTTACAAAAAAGCCTCCATATTGGAGGCTTTTAGTATAACTGTTTGTGTTTTCAATTAAAGAATAAAACGACTTAAGTCTTCATCTTCAACTAGCGCACCTAAGTGTTTTTCAACGTAGGCGGCATCGATAACAAGGCTTGAACCCGCTTTTTCAGAAGCGTCATATGAAATCTCTTCCATTAGCCTTTCCATAACTGTATGAAGGCGACGCGCACCGATATTTTCGGTTTTTTCGTTTACTTGCCATGCTGCCTTAGCAATACGCTCAATTGCGTCGTCGCTAAATTCAATAGCGACTTGCTCTGTTTTGAGTAGCTCGCGTTGTTGCTCAGTAAGTGACGCGTGTGGCTCAGTTAATATACGTTTAAAGTCATCGGCTGTGAGTGCTTCAAGTTCAACACGAATAGGTAAACGGCCTTGTAACTCAGGGATCATGTCTGATGGTTTAGACATTTGGAATGCGCCTGAGGCAATAAACAACATGTGGTCAGTTTTTACCATGCCGTGCTTAGTATTAACGGTAGAGCCTTCAATAAGCGGAAGTAAATCACGTTGTACACCTTCACGACTTACATCTGGGCCTGAGGCTTCACCACGTTTACAAATTTTGTCTATTTCATCAATAAACACAATGCCGTTTTGCTCTACTGCAAAAATGGCCTGTTCTTTTAATTCTTCAGGATTAACCAGTTTACCGGCTTCTTCTTCAGTAAGTAACTTAAACGCTTCTTTAATTTTAAGCTTACGCTTAGTGCGTTTATCACCACCCATGTTTTGAAACATTCCCTGTAACTGGTTGGTCATTTCTTCCATACCAGGAGGAGCCATAATTTCAATATTAGGTTGAGCTTGGGCTAAATCAATATCAATTTCTTTGTCATCTAATTGGCCTTCGCGTAACTTTTTACGAAACGATTGGCGTGTCGATGAATTTTCATCGCGCTGAACTTCACCGTATTGATCTTTCGCTGGAGGCAGTAATACATCTAATATACGTTCTTCAGCCGCTTCTTCAGCGCGATGTTTGAACTTTTTAGTTTGTTGCTCTCGTGTCATTTTAATTGAAACATCAACTAAATCACGGATGATAGTTTCAACTTCTTTACCGACATAACCTACTTCTGTAAATTTAGTGGCTTCAACTTTAATAAAAGGTGCGTTGGCAAGCTTTGCTAAACGACGAGCAATCTCAGTTTTACCTACACCCGTAGGGCCAATCATTAAGATATTTTTTGGCGTTACTTCTGCGCGTAAGTCTTCGTTTAACTGCATACGGCGCCAGCGATTACGAAGGGCAATAGCAACCGCTTTTTTCGCTTTAGCTTGGCCAATAATATGTTGGTCTAGCTCATGAACAATTTCTCTTGGGGTCATATCAGACATAGCGAGTTCCTATTACAATTCTTCGATAGTTTGGAAGTTATTCGTAAATACACAGATGTTGCCAGCAATTGTTAGACTTTTCTCTACAATTTCACGAGCACTTAAGTCGGTATTTTCTAATAAGGCGGTTGCAGCTGATTGCGCAAAGTTACCGCCGCTGCCAATTGCGATTAGGTCGTTTTCTGGTTGCACCACGTCACCGTTGCCGGTGATAATTAGCGAAGCTGTTTCATCAGCAACAGCAAGTAAAGCTTCAAGTTTACGCAGGGCACGATCGCTACGCCAATCTTTAGCCATTTCTACAGCAGCTTTAGTGAGGTTACCTTGGTGCATTTCTAGTTTGCTTTCAAAACGTTCGAAAAGAGTAAAGGCATCAGCAGTGCCGCCAGCAAACCCAGCGATAACTTTGCCATTATAAAGGCGTCGAACTTTTCGGGCATTGCCCTTCATTACTGTGTTACCAAGAGATACTTGGCCGTCACCACCAATAACAACTTTGTCATCACGGCGTACACTTACGATTGTAGTCATGTTATTCCTCATCATCGCGCTGCAAGAGGCAGCGCGTAAAAAACGATTATGAAGAGGTTATATGGGTGAATGGTTTAAATTCAAGTCCAGCCCCAAATTCCGCAACCGACAATATTAATTCGTTTAAGTTTGTTCTTGTCACTTTCTGCATGACGCTTGGTTTCATAAGGCCCTAAACGCACTTTGTACCAAATACCATTGCTGCCTGTGGTTTTTTTGATTTCTGAAATTAATCCGGCAAAGGCTATTTTAGCTTTTAAGGTTTCAGCTTGCTGATGGGTTCTAAATGAACCACATTGCATGACATAAGGGCCTTTTTGTTCAAGTTCTTTTACTTCAACCTGAATCTCATGCTCTTTAATTTCTTTAATAAATTTAGGTGGCCGCGGTTTAGCTATTTCTACTTGTTTTTCGGGTGTTGGATTTGCTTGCTTTTCAACAAGCTCTGGATCGGCATTGTTTTTAACAAACCAGAGTCCGTATGCAAAACCACCGATTAGTAACAAGGCAATAATGATTAACAAAAACGGGAAGGGTTTTTTAGCCGGCTCTTGTTTAGTGTTTTTTCTATTTTTTGGTTTTTTATTAATATAATCGTGCTGTGCCATGGTGTTATATGTGGCCTTACCTAAATCATGTCTGTAGGGTCTACGTCTAAACTCCAGCGAACTTTTTGTGCAAGTTTGCTAGTGCTGAGATAATCAACCATTTGCGCGAGATACTGATGTAGTATGCGTCGATCTTGCGCTTGAATATGTAATTGAAAACGATACATTCCCGCAATTTTTTCTAAAGGCGCGGGGATCGGTCCGAGCAATTGTATACCAGATACCCCATTGACAGGAACCAAATCCGTTAGAAAGTCGACGACTTGCTTTATGTTATGCCCTTGTGCGCGAACAATTGCCATACTCGTAATGGGTGGCAACTGTGCATCACTTCGCTCAGTGAGTGCAAAGCGGGCAAAATCTTGATAGCCATTATTAACTAAGTCTTGTAATAGCGGGTGCTCAGGAAAGTGCGTTTGTAATAATACTTCACCGGGTTCGCCAGAACGTCCCGCGCGTCCTGCAACTTGTGTTACTAATTGTGCTAAATGCTCAGTAGCCCTAAAGTCACACGAATACAAACCACTATCGACATCTAAAATAAGTACTAAGCTAACATCAGCAAAATGGTGACCTTTTGCCAGCATTTGCGTACCAACTAAAATACGTGCGCCGCCTTGGTTTATTTCATCCAGTGCTTTTTCAAGGCTACCTTTACGCCGAGTTGAATCACGGTCGATACGGCTGATCGGGGTGTCTGCAAATTCACTACTCAAAAACTCTTCTATTTGCTCGGTGCCCTTGCCGTTAGGAAAGATTTGCGTACTACCACAGTCAGGGCATTGATGTGGTACATGATATTGATCGCCACAATGGTGGCAAATCATTTGGCCTATTGCCTTATGAAAAGTCGCACTGGTGCTGCATCGGCTACATTCACTCAACCAACCACATTCATGACAAATCAAAGTAGGAGAAAACCCACGGCGATTTAAAAATACCATCACCTGCTTTCCCCTATTCAGGTGCTGGCGCATTATTGCAAGACTGGCATGCGCAATACCGGCTCTATCAGGCTGACCTTTCATGTCGAGCAGCTTAAACTGATTATCGGTGGCGGTTTGTGCGCGCTCACTTAATGTAAGCAACTGGTATTTGTTATTAATAGCTTTATGCAGTGTTTCTAGTGCTGGCGTGGCGCTACCTAAAATAAGTGGAATTTGATGCTGATAGGCACGATACGCAGCTAAATCACGGGCATGATAGCGTAAAGTGTCTTGTTGTTTAAATGAGGCATCATGCTCCTCATCAACCACAATCATCCCGAGCTTTAAAAATGGCAGAAAAATACTCGAACGGGTACCTATAACAATGGCGCAACTGCCTTTTTCACAAAAGCGCCATGTTTGCAGACGCTCGTTATCGGTTAATGCCGAGTGCCATAACATAATAGGGGTGTCAGGAAAGCGACGTCTAAAACGATTGACCGTTTGAGGCGTTAGCCCGATTTCAGGAACGAGCACTAACGCCTGTTCGCCACGTTTTAATACTTCTTCTAGGCATTGCAGGTAAACTTCGGTTTTTCCGCTGCCAGTGACACCTTCTAGCAAAAAGCTATTAAACCCCGTACTTTGATTAATTGCAGTGCAGGCAATGGCTTGCTCTTTATTTAAACGGGGTTTGCTGCCAACCGTTGGCGAGGTATGTTGCCATTGATTGTCGTGCTCAATGGTTTGAATTATTAGCTCTTTATCTAAAAGGGTATCAATGGTTTTTTTATTAAACCCGAGGGCTTTGAGTTCGGTTAATGATGATTTACCGGATGCTGATAATTGCTTAAGCAAATTAAGCTGTGTTTTAGCTTTTAAAGACGGTAAAAGTGCCCCCTTTTCGCTTAATGTCACCATGTTTATACTGGTTTTATCAGGGCACTCACCTTGGCGCAGTGCACTGGGCAATGCAATATGAATAGTTTCACCGAGTGGATAGCAATAATAACGCGCTGTAAATTTCAGTAGCTCTAAATGCTGCGCAGATAACACCGGTGAGTCGTCAATAACTTCAATAATAGATTTTATTTTGCCTTCGGGGACTGCTGTTTCCGCTTTTAAGCTAAGAATAACCGCTACTTTACGTTGATTACCAAAAGGGACTAACACGCGCATACCAGGCTGTAATTGAGTCAGCGGTACTAATTGCTCATCCACTTTATAATCAAAGGTGCGAGGCAAGGGGACTTTTATTGCAACTTCAGCAAAACGCATAACAACTCAACCAATTAACGTAATGGTTTAATGTACTAAAAATAGCATTAAAAGCCTACCGACAAATCAGTAATGGATAGGTGTTTGCCGACTTTTTAGCAAAAAGGGTAATTAAAGCTTGTGTGCGTGCGGGTTGTTGGATAAAATTCGCGACCAATAAATTTGTTTTAACGACGTATGGTGCCAGACTTCGGGTTTGGAGAGCGATGCGGCCTTAACTAGAGGTTCCTATGAAAGAAGGTATTCACCCTAAGTACGAAGTAATTTCTGCAACTTGTTCATGCGGAAACAAATTCGAAACTCGTTCTACTCTGTGTAAAGACATTCACTTAGACGTATGTTCTGCGTGTCACCCGTTTTACACTGGTAAGCAAAAGATTTTAGACACTGGCGGCCGTGTTGATCGCTTCAACAAGCGCTTCGGTGCACTTAGCAGCAAAAAATAATTTTTTGTTTCTATGTAAAAAAAAGCACCTTAGGGTGCTTTTTTTGTGGCCAAAATTTACTTTCCTACCTGCTTTCTTAGCAATTTTGTATTTATTTTTTTTGCATAACTATTTCCTGTTCTTATTCTGAGTATGCATAAACATTTGCAGACAAAACAGCCAATATTCTCTATATTTTTATTTGTTAAACTTTAAAGATGGTACTCAAATGCAGGTAACGTGAGGTTATTTGTGTTTAAAGTTAAATAAAATTCGGTATTTCACTATTTTAATTTAAGACTAAAAAATACGCTTTATAAAAATAGAACAAGGGCAAAAAGTACCTGTGTTTTTCATTTTTATGACGAATTTATATTTTAAAAATGTCAGGATAATCTAGGGAAGTTGCTGATAAATCACTTAAAATTAACAGTTCTAGCATATAACAGGATAGACCTGATATTGCTTGGAATTTAAAAATAATAAAGGTATCGTAGATTAAAACTACCTCTCACTTTAACTTAAATTGCAGGATATAATCGCGTTATGTCAGATTTTCGTGAACAAGCACTACATTACCATGCCCATCCCGTTCCAGGTAAAATCAGTATTGAGCTGACCAAGCCCGCTGAGACGGTTAAAGACCTCGCGCTCGCATACAGCCCCGGTGTCGCAGAACCTGTTCGTGAAATTGCCGCTGATCCAGCAAATGCCTACAAATATACTGGTAAAGGAAATATGGTTGCGGTTATTACTAACGGCACCGCAATTTTAGGCTTAGGTAATTTAGGTCCACTGGCTTCAAAACCCGTTATGGAAGGTAAAGCGCTACTATTTAAGCGTTTTGCAGGGTTAGACTCTATAGATATTGAAGTTAAGCACCGTACTACCGAAGACTTTATTAACACGGTGGCTAATATTGCCGACACTTTTGGTGGAATTAATTTAGAAGATATTAAAGCGCCCGAGTGTTTTGAAATAGAAAAAGCGCTTATAGAGCGTTGTAGCATTCCTGTTTTTCATGATGATCAGCATGGTACGGCTATTGTAACGGCTGCGGGTATGCTAAACGCGCTGGAAGTACAGGGCAAAGCAATTGAAGATGCAATTATTGTATGTTTAGGTGCCGGCGCTGCAGCTGTTGCCTGTATGGAGCTTTTAATTAAATGTGGCGCGTTGCGTGAACATATTTATATGTTAGATCGCAAAGGAGTTATTCATACGCGTCGTGATGACTTGAATGAATATAAGCAATTATTTGCAAACAATACCGATAAACGTACTTTACAAGATGTAATTGAAGATGCCGATGTGTTTGTGGGTGTATCGGGCCCTAATTTATTAGCCCCTGAAGATTTAAAATTAATGGCTGATAGACCCGTGGTATTTGCTTGTTCAAACCCCGATCCTGAAATCGATCCGCAATTAGCACACGCTGCACGTAACGATTTAATTATGGCTACAGGTCGCTCTGATTATCCGAATCAAGTTAATAACGTATTGTGTTTTCCGTTTATTTTCCGTGGTGCGTTAGATGTACGTGCCAGTGAAATAAACGACGAGATGAAAATTGCTGCTGTAGAAGCAATTCGTAGTATTGCTAAAGAGCCCGTACCGACTGAAGTGCTTACTGCCGCAGGCATCGACAAATTAGAGTTTGGTGCTAAATATATTATACCAAAACCAATGGATCCACGTTTGTTACCACGTATAGCTAAAGCGGTTGCGCAGGCGGCGGTAGACTCTGGCGTTGCACAAATTGATATGCCAGAAAACTACATGGCGTAATTGTTAAGTATAAATTAGCGCAAAAAAAACCTCAGCATTTGCTGAGGTTTTTTTGTATAAAGACCCTTCTAGTCTTCATTTAAAATAGGCACTTCTAGTCCCATTTCTTGCATTATTTTCTTCACTTCTTCAGGTACTTTTTCTGCGTTATCTTTACGCAAATCATCATCATTAGGCAGCGGTTGCCCGGTAAACGCATGCAAAAACGCTTCGCATAAAAGCTCGCTATTTGTTGCATGACGTAAGTTGTTTATTTGACGACGAGTACGTTCATCAGTTAATACTTTTAATACATTTAGCGGGATCGAAACGGTGATCTTCTTTACTTGTTCGGATTTTTTCCCGTGTTCTGCGTATGGGTGAATATATTCACCATTCCATTTAGCCATAAGATGTATCGTTGCCTCAGATTATAAATTGCTCACACAGCATCAAAGCGTGTAAATATGCGTGAAATTCTATCGGTTTAAAAAAGATAGTCAAATACTAGTTATTTAGCTATCTAGACATTTAAATGTTTTGACATCTTAAATTGCATGCGCTACCTTTTAGACGTCTAAACATCCAAATTAGTAAAGGTAGCGAAAATGAGTGAAAAAAATAAGGCAACAATTGCTGTTCGTAGTGGAATAGAAGCCGACAAACAGCATGGTGCGGTTGTTCCACCGCTTTATTTATCAACAACTTACTCATTTGCTGACTTTGATACAAAGCGTCAATATGATTATGGCCGCAGTGGTAACCCTAATCGTGACATTTTGGCTGAGGCGCTCACGGAGCTTGAAGGTGGCGCTAAAGGCATTATTACCGCAACAGGCATGGCAGCCGTTCACCTAACAACACAATTACTTAATAGTGACGATACGTTAGTGATCCCTCATGACTGTTATGGTGGCAGCTATCGCTTATTTACTTCGCTAGAAAAGCGCGGCTTATTAAAACTAGAAGTGGTCGATTTTACCAAAAGCGACAGTTTGACACGCATCCTTGCTATTAAACCTAAGCTGATTTGGATTGAAACACCTAGCAATCCTATTTTACGCTTAACAGATATTAAAGCGGTAACTGATACAGCTAAACAGTGTGGTGCACTGGTTGCCGCCGACAACACATTTTTATCGCCAGCATTACAAAACCCGATTAAGTTTGGCGCTGATATTGTGGTGCACTCAACCACAAAATATATCAATGGCCATTCAGACGTTGTTGGTGGCGCGGTTATCGCAGCGACTGCTGAGTTAGGTGAAGAGTTAGCGTGGTGGGCAAATAACATTGGCATCACCGGCGCGCCATTTGATAGCTATTTAACGCTCAGAGGCTTACGTACTTTAAACGTGCGTTTAAGGCAACACCAAGAAAGTGCACTCGCCATTGCACAGTATTTAGAACGCTCCCAGTTTGTTGCCCAAGTTTACTACCCAGGTCTTGAATCACACCCTCAACATGCGCTAGCTAAGGCGCAGCAGCTTGGCTTTGGTGCTATGGTTAGCTTTGATATAAAAGGCGATATAAACGATGCTGCAGCGTTTTTAACGCGCTTAAATGAATTTAGCTTAGCGGAATCATTAGGTGGAGTAGAAAGTTTAATTTGTCACCCTGCGACTATGACCCACGCCGGCATGGACGCAACCGCGCGTGCAGAAGCCGGAGTAGGCGACACGCTTATTCGTATTTCGGTGGGTATTGAAGATGTAAATGATTTACTCGCTGACTTAGACAGGGTATTTAATTTGGTGCGCCCAGGACAAGCCGATCCCGGCCTATCGGCAAAAAGTGGTGCTAGTGAATCATTTGGTTCAGCAAAGTTAAACGCGGCGCATCCGGCGTTATGGTAGCGCATACCAATCTTCAAAATACAAAACATAAATGCGAGTCGGTATTAATATGGTAAATCAGGTTCATAAATTTGGTGGTTCGAGTTTAAGCTCAGCGGATCGCTTTAAAAGTGTCGCAAATATTATTTTAACTCATGCTCAAGCTGGGGATTGTGTGGTGGTATCGGCTGCCGGTAAAACCACCGATACCTTAGTTAAACTGTGGCAAAGCTATCAACAGCAAGACACTCAAGCTATTGCTGATATTGTATTGCTATTGAGTAACCATCAAATAGCTCTGATTGAGCAATTATTAATAGCTAACGCTAAGCACCATGCGCTTGATTTACTTGAAACTGAGCTCAGTATTATTACCAAGCAGGCTAAGCAAGGAACATTAGCTGAAGCTGCGTTATTAGCACATGGTGAATTGTGGTCTGCAAGGTTACTAAGCGCTTACTTAGAACAGCTTAACGTTAGCGCTTGTGCCCATGACGCTAGGCAGTTATTTACGTTAGATGCCGGACAGCTGCAGCATGCTAATAATCAGCAGCAGTGCTTAAAAGCCATACAGACGAGTAAAATTAATGTAGTTACGGGGTTTATTGCGGCTGATTTACATGGTGAAACAGTGACCTTAGGGCGAAATGGCAGTGATTACAGTGCCACTTTATTAGCGCGGTATTGCAATGCTAAAAAAGTCTCTATTTGGACTGACACTCAAGGTGTTTTTAGTACTGATCCGCGTAAGGTTGCTAATGCGGTTAAGTATGCGCGAGTGTGCCGTGATCAAGCTAATTTATTAGCGAGGTTAGGTAATCCAGTATTACACGCTAAAACATTATCGCCATTAAAAGATACCGATATAGAATTAGTTGTTCGCAGTAGTTACGATCCTCAAGGCAGTCATACCGAAATAGTTAAACTAGGAATGAGTAAACAAAAACGCTTTTTAACCACAGTAAATAATGTGGATTTACTCATTGTTGATGATCTGAGTGAAGGCGAAGTAGCACATGTTAGCCAACTTATTCAGCATAGTTTGCATCACTTTGAACACGAAGGCGAAATCTACTTACTAGTCCCTGCGTCAGCGACACATCAGGTGGCTAATTATTTTGCTGGCCGCGCCAATATTAGTGAGTCAAACTTAAATGGGGTGGCGATTATTGCACCTGATCAAGAGGTAGCGCCGCTTGGTAAGCAAAGTGAAGCCTTATTACAAACACAATCTATCCAGCCTCGGTTTACCCATTACGGTGAGGGATATACGTTACTATTAACCGATCAAGTACTTGAAAGTGATGTGCTGAGCCTGTTACATGACAAGCTCATTAATAAAGCACAAGAAATAGCTTTAATTATTGCAGGACTTGGTAATGTAGGTGCTGAGTTTATGCGCCAATTACCTGCTCAACTAGCACGCTTATCAACTGATTTTAACGTCAAGTTAGTAGCGCTTTTACGCTCAGAGCAGATGCTGGTGAATGCTAATGGATTAGACTGTGAAAGCTGGCAACTTCAATGGGAAAACCATGCAAGCTCCTATAGACAAGCCGATTTATTGTCATACATAGATACTCTTGAGTATGAACATAAAATAGTGATCGACATTACCGCCAGTGAACATTTTAGTCAGCTTTATAGTAAGTTAGCTGAATTAAACTGCCATCTAATTAGTGCTAATAAATACGCGGGAACCGCGTCGCTTTCGTGGTATCAAACACTACGTGAAAGCCTTGCTCAACGTGGCTTACATTGGCGTTATAATGCAAGTGTAGGGGCCGGACTACCGATTAATTTTGCCTTGGCTGATTTACAAAATAGTGGCGATAAAATAACGCGAATAGAAGGCGTGTTTTCAGGCACGCTGTCATGGTTATGCAGTATGTATGATGGCAGTAAAGCGTTTTCAGATTTAGTTCTAGAAGCGCAAGCTTTGGGGTTCACAGAGCCGGATCCTCGAGAAGACTTATCTGGACGAGATATGCAACGTAAGTTGCTTATTTTAGCGCGTGAATTAGGTATTGAATTGGAACTTGATGACATTTCTTTATCCGCTTTGATGCCCGATGAGTTAAGTGCAGGCAGCTGGAATGACTTTATTGATAATAAGGCTCGTTTAGATGCATTTATTGAGCAGCATGCGCAAGCGGCTCAGCAACAAAATGCTGCACTGTGCTACACTGGGTTATTAGAGTTTGAAAACAACACGCTAAACGCTAAGGTAGGGATTACCTATGTACCAAAAAGCGAAGCGGTTGCGAATTTGACCCCCGGCGATAATATTTTTGTGATTAATACCCAGTGGTATAACCAAAACGCATTAGTGATACAAGGCCCCGGTGCGGGTAAAGAAGTGACTGCTGCTGGCGTTCACTCTGACTTATACTGGTTGGTACAAAATATTAGTTAGATCATCAAAAAGGCCGCTAATTTGCGGCCTTTTTACTGTTCGCTATATTTAAAATAGCTCTTCTTCAGTTTTAGTGTTTTCTTCAAATATATCATTTGGTTGTGATAACACATATTTGGTAGGAGCGGTGCCTTTTTCAAAGTATTCAAAACGGCTGGTGTAATCGTTTTTATGACTTAATAATCCGGTTTCTAAATCAATACGAATAGAAACTAAGCCTTCAGGTGGTTCGATGGGCGCAGCAGGTTTACCATCCAGTGCGGCGCGCATAAAATCAACCCATGCAGGCTGAGCTGTTTTTGCGCCTGACTCAGCACCTGATATTTGACCACTTCCTAAGTTGTTATTGTAGGTTGAGCGTCCCAGTGTATTACCTGGGTTATCAAAGCCAACCCAAACTGATGTCATCACATCGCGGTTAAAGCCACTAAACCAAGTATCTACAGAATCATTAGTCGTGCCTGTTTTACCAGAAAGATCGCGACGTTTTAGCGCTTGTGCACGCCAGCCTGTTCCACTCCAACCGGTTTTATGTGACCAGCTACCGCCACCCCAAATAGCACTATTCATTGCGCTGGCAATTAAAAATGCATTTTGTTTAGAGATGATCTGCGGCGCACAATTTGGTGCTACTTGCTCACCTAGCATTAGCGAGCTAGGTGTTGTCGTTTCATCATCACAAATAATGGTGGGATTGGTTTTAAATAACGTATTACCCATTGCATCTTGGATTTGTGAAATAAAGTACGGCTCAATTAGGTGACCGCCATTAGCAAAAGCACTCATCCCACGAGCTAATTCAAGCGGCGTAATGGATGCACTGCCTAATGCCAGTGACTCACTACGATTTATATCTTTATCGTCAAAACCAAATTTTAATAAATGATCGGCTGTTCTTTGCAGTCCAACGCCCCTTAATAAACGTACGGAAATTACATTCTTAGATTGGGCTAAAGCACGACGAATGCGAATTGGGCCATTATAAATAGCTGGGCTGTTTTTTGGTCGCCATGCAACGCCTTGGCTCTTATCCCATTGATTTATAGGAGCATCATTTAAAATTGACGCTAGTGTGTAGCCTTTTTCAAGCGCAGCTGAATATATAAACGGCTTAATATTTGAGCCTACTTGGCGTTTAGCTTGTACAGCTCGGTTATATTGGCTTTGTTCAAAACTATATCCACCAACAATGGCTTTTATGCGCCCGTCTTGTGGGTCTAAAGAAACAATGGCGCTCGCCGCTTCAGGTATTTGACTTAAAATATAGCTATTATCGTCATTTTTGCGCAGCCATATTTGCATGCCTGGCGTTAGTATATCGCTTGCTGTTTCAGGCGCAAAGCTTTGGCGATAGCGTGTAATAAACTTACGTGCCCATTTTAGGTTATCCCAAGTAAGGGTTGTGCGCTCGCCGCTTTTAAGTATAACTTCAGCGCTTTTATCGCTCACGCTTAACACCGCAGCCGTTTTTAAAGGGCCAAATTCATTAACAGCTTTTAAAGTATTTAATAATTTCGACTGCGTTAATGGCGGCTCTGTTTGCGGATCCCACAATATGGCTTCAGGGCCTCTAAAACCATGGCGCATATCGTAGGCATGCAGGTTATTAACTAGAGCTGTTTGTGCTGCTTTTTGAACATCTGATTCAACAGAAGTGTACACTTTAAACCCTGAGTTATAGGCTTTATCTATACCGTAGCGTGACACCATTTCTGCTCGTACCATTTCTGAAATGTACGGCGCATATAAGTCAATTTCAGCTCCATGAAAATATGCGGTAATTGGTTGGTTAGTGGCTTCATTATACTGCGCTCTTGAAATATACTTCTCTTCAAGCATTCTTCCTAACACCACATTTCTTCTTGCTTTAGCACGTTCTGGATTACGAATAGGATTAAGTGCCGAAGGAGCTTTTGGTAAACCAGCAATCATTGCCATTTGCGCAAGAGTTAACTCTTTTAGTTCTTTACCATAATAAACTTGAGCCGCAGCACCAATACCAAAGGCACGATTTCCTAATTCTATTTTATTTAGGTAAAGCTCAAATATTTCATCTTTTGAGAGGAGGTTTTCGATATGAATGGCAATAAATATTTCTTTTACTTTACGAATGTAGGCTTTTTCTCGTGTTAAAAAGAAGTTACGAGCTAATTGCATGGTAATAGTACTGGCACCTTGCTTTTTCTCACCAGTAGAAATAAGTACCAGCGCTGAGCGCACAATACCAATTGGATCAATACCGATATGATCGTAAAAGCGGTTATCTTCAGTTGCCAAAAAAGCCTGCAATAAAGGCTGGGGAATTTGGTCTATAGTTACAGGGATCCGTCTTTTTTCACCAAATTGGTTGATTAAAAGCCCATCTTTAGTAAATACTTGCATAGGCGTTTGTAATTGCACGTTTTTTAAAACTTGCACGCTGGGAATATCGGATTTAACGTAGTAATAAAGGCTGAGCAATGTAATTAGTGCAAGTAATGCACAAATGATCAAAAATTGTAAAGTTCTTTTTAATAAAATCACTGATATTTCCCTAAACGGACTCCCAATTACAGGTTGAGACTGCTAGTATATATTGATTAAAAATTGAATAATATTTTTTAAGATATAAATTATAACTTGTTTATTATTAAAACAAAGGCAAAGTTGCAAACATGCTAAGTCAACTAATAAAAAAACCATCACCAATGATGGTAGGTATTGATATTGGATCGCACTCTATCAAGGCCGTACTTTTAAGTGAAACAGAAACTGGGCTTCGACTAGAAGCACTTGCAATTGAACCTATGCCAAAAGGCGCTATGAGCGAGCGTAATATTCAAGATATTGAAGCAATTGGTAATGTGATAATCAAGTTAAAACGAAAGCTACCAAAGTCGCTAAAATTCGCGTCTGTTGCCGTCTCTGGGCAAACCGTGATTACTAAAGTTATTTTCATGGATGTTTCCTTAAGCGACGCTGAATTAGAGTCGCAGATTGAAATTGAAGCCGACAGCTTAATTCCTTACCCACTAGATGAAGTGAGTCTTGATTTTGAAAAGCTCTCTACAAATAGTGCTGACCCGAGCAAAATAAATGTACTGCTCTCTGCCGCTAGAACCGAAAGCGTTGAAGCCAGAGTCGGTGCGTTAAGTGCTGCGAATTTAACCGCAAAAGTAGTGGACGTTGAAAGCTATGCGCTAAGTCGCGCTATGGATGTTTACTACCAACAGTTACCATCAGATGCATATGACAAAACGGTTGCAGTGGTTGATATTGGTGCTGTACTCACCTTGGTGAGTGTAGTGCAATCTGGTGAGACAATTTATACCCGTGACCAAGTATTTGGTGGCGACCAATACACAAATAGTATCGTTGCTTACTACAACAAAGGCTTTGATGAAGCTGAAATTGGCAAAACAACCGGTGATTTACCTCCAAACTATACATTTGAAGTGTTAGCACCTTTTCAAACATCGTTACTCCAGCAGGTTCGTCGTGCTGTTCAAATGTTTTTAACCACCACAGGTAAAGAACAATTGGACTATATTGTATTGACGGGCGGCTCAGCGATGATTAAAGGCATTGATAGATTGCTGATTGAAGAATTAGGAATACACACAGTTGTTGTTGAACCATTTGATAAGATGGAAATATCCCCTAGAGTTGATCGTAATATAATACAGCGCCACCGCACTCAATTTGCAATTGCGACTGGCCTGGCGTTGAGGAGCTTTTCATCATGCCACATATAAATTTATTACCTTGGCGTGAGCTACAGCGTGAGCAGTCTAAAAAGAAATTTATAACACTTCTTATGGCTGTGGTTATCGTCTGTTTTGCTGGTATGTATATGCTGAGTGTGTTTTATGGTGCTCTAAAAGAAGGGCAAACGTTAAAAAATAATTATCTTAGTTCAGAAATTACAACGCTCGACAATAAAATTCGCGACATACGCGATCTAGACAAGAAAAAAGAAAACTTACAACAACGTATGCGTTTAATTGAAGAGTTACAAAGTAGCCGTAATTTAGGCACCCAAATAATGGATGAAGTGGCAAAAATAGTGCCTGCAGGGGTTTATTTAACCAAGCTGGAGCGCAAAGGTAATCAAATTCATGTGTTAGGCAAAAGTGAGTCTAATAATCGTTTATCTACTATGCTCAGACAGGTACAAAGCTCTTACTTATTAGAGCGCCCGACTATGCAAGGTATTGTTGCCGGCGATCAATCTTCACGTTTACTCAGCGATTTTAATATGGAGTTTTACGTAAAACCATTTGGCAAAATAGGTGAGGTACGTAATGAACCTTGATTTTAAATCGTTTACAGAAATCGATTGGAATGAAATCGAGCTCGATAACATCGGTGAGTGGCCCGTTATTGTAAAAGCAATATGCGGAACTTTTGTAGCTTGTTTGGTGTTGTTTTTTAGCTACAGCTTATTAGTGTCGGATGAAATAGACAGCTACCACAATGCCGTTGCTAAGGAAATTGAGTTACGCACAACCTACCGAACTAAATATGCAGTTGCCAGTAAGCTTGATATTTATCGTGAGCAAATGGTTGAGATGGAAGATAAATTCTCTCAATTATTAAAACGCCTACCTACTTCAAATGAGACGCCAGGATTATTGGACGACCTTTCTTATGTGGGTACAACCAGCGGGTTAACATTTTTAAAAATTGGTTGGTTGCCAGAAGTTGAAAAAGAGTTTTATACCGAGTTGCCAATTAAAATTGAAGTGGTAGGTACTTATCATGAGTTTGGCGAATTTGTAGGGAAAGTGGCTCAACTACCAAGAATTGTCAGTTTACATGACTTTTCTATTTTATCATCTGGCGAAAAGCAGCTAACATTCAGTGTAGTAGCAAAAACTTACCGTTATGAAGAGGGGGTGAGATGATGAAGCAGCTTCTCTTTTTAACCACTGCGATGTTTTTGCTCAGTGGCTGTAACGAGGATACATCGGAGCAAAAAGAATTTATTGATCAGGTTAAGGCAAATACCACGGCACGTATTGAAAAAATACCTGAGCTAGTTAAGTTTGAGCACTTTGAGTATAACGCCAAAGACTTACGTAGCCCTTTTGTAGCGCCAGAACCAGAAATTATTCAAAACAAGCTAACACAAGTTAAAAACTGTCTTCACCCAGATCCAGAGCGTGTTCGTCAGCCACTGGAGAAGTACCCATTAGATAATTTAGCAATGAGGGGCACAATAGGATCGAACGGCAAAACATGGGCGCTCATTACAGCTGCTGATGACACCTTGCACCGAGTAACAATAGGAAGCTATTTAGGCACCTATGACGGAAAAGTAAGCAGTGTTAATAGTGACTATATTGAATTAGTAGAATTAATCCCTGATGGGTCAGGTTGTTGGAAAGAACGTTTGACCAAATTAGAAATGTTAGAGGCGGCAACCAATGGCGCAAATTAATAAGAAAAAAGGTATACCCTATATGCACAAAGGTGAGTGTTCGCATCATCGTATTTTATCTGCTTTATTGTTTGTTTTTTTACTACTAATGACAAAAGCCGTCAGTGCAGCCCCTTTACTCTATGACGTTCGATATAATCCATTGCTTAAAGGTGAAACCGAATTACAGCTAGTTTTTGATGAAGAGTTGCAGCAGCAACCAGCAGTACAAGTTTTTAATAGCCCTGCAAGAATAGAGCTACTATTCGATGGGGTAGAATTAGATGAAGGGTTGACGAATATCGCTATCAACCAAGCTGGTATCAGTAACATCACGAGTATGATGACCAGTGCGGGTTTAAAAGTGACCATTAACTTGGACCGATTAAAAATTTATGAGACTGAAGTAAACAATAATTTAGTTTCTATTAGAATTTCTGATAACCCACTCACAGAGCAAATTTTAACAACCAGCGAAGATAAGCCTGCTTACACGTCTAATTATATTAACGGTATTCAAGCAATTGACTTTCGACGTGGAGAAAAAGGTGAGGCGAAAGTACTTGTTTATCTACAAGATACTCAGGCAGCTGTAGAGGTTCATGAAAGCGGTGGAAAAATCATTGCCGAGTTTCATCATACCGATATTTTAGATGATTTATTGTATGAATTAGATGTACTCGATTTTGGCACTGTGGTGAGCAGTATTGAAACGTTTAAAGAAGATAACCTTACACGTTTAGTGATTGAACCAAACACTGCTTTTGCCTATACCTATCAGCAAATTGAGAATATTTTTACCTTAACGGTTGAGAAAGATGAAACGCAAAATGCCTACTTAGATGGTGGTAAAGAGTACTTGGGTCGTCCTATGACGCTTAATTTTCAAGATATCTCTGTTCGTGCTGTATTACAGATTATTGCCGGTTACAATGATTTTAACTTGGTAACAAGCGACTCAGTGACAGGCAATATTACTCTTCGCCTTGATGGGGTTCCGTGGGATCAGGCGTTAGATGTCGTGCTTAGAATAAAAGGCTTAGACAAACGCATGGACGGTTCTATTTTAATGGTTGCGCCATCTGAAGAGCTGGCTGCCCGTGAAGCAAAAGAGTTAAAAGCTAAACAGCAAGTTGAGGATTTAGAGCCACTTTACAGTGAATACATCCGCTTAAATTATGCAAAAGCAGAAGATTTTGCCGACTTATTAAAAACAGATACCAATAGTATTATTACAGCCAGAGGGAGCGTGTCTGTTGATCAACGTACCAATACGTTATTAATGAAAGACACTGCAAAAAGTATTGAAAGTGTTCGTCGTATGGTCGAAACTTTAGATATACCGGTTAAACAAGTGGTTATTGAAGCACGTATGGTAACCGTACGTGACAACGTAACTGAAGACTTGGGGGTTCGTTGGGGGTTTAGTGATCAGCAAGGCTCAGACGGTGTTTCTGGCACATTAGAAGGAGCTGAAACGATTTCTAATGGTAATATTCCTAGCCTTTCTGATCGACTTAACGTTAATTTACCAGTGGCGAATCCATCGGCGAGTATAGGTATGCACATTGCTAAATTGGCTAACGGAACATTAATTGATTTAGAATTAACCGCCCTTGAAGAAGAAAACAAAGGTGAAATCATTGCAAGCCCACGCATTACTGCTGCTAATCAGCAAAAAGCGCGTATTGAACAAGGTACTGAGATCCCGTATGTGGAGTCAGCTTCAAGTGGTGCAACAACCGTAAGTTTTAAAAAGGCGGTACTAAGCCTAGAGGTGACACCTCATATCACACCCGATAACAAAGTTATTTTAAATTTAATCATTACTCAAGATACCCGAGGGGATACGGTTCAAACAGGTACAGGCCCAGCGGTTGCCATCGATACGCAACAAATTGAGACTCAAGTACTCGTTGAGAATGGACAAACGGTAGTGTTGGGTGGTATTTTCCAACAGCAAATTATTAATTCGACCAAAAAAGTACCTTTATTGGGCGACCTTCCTTACGTAGGAAGACTATTTAAAAGCACAAGCGAGTTCAATGAAAAGCGCGAACTGCTGATTTTTGTCACACCTAAAATCCAAATAGACTAAATATTTAAGCTATCTAGGTTGAATACCAGCCTAGATAGTATGGGTATGTAATTTAGTTATCGTGGTGTGAACACTCCCTATAAATGTACAATAAGACAGTATATAATTTTGATCATGTACTGTACTGCGGATGTATTTAAGGCTGCGTTTATGTTGTTTGTAATTCAGGCTCTTGTAAAGTTACCATGCAAAAGCTTTCATGAAGCAGCAATGTAGTAACCTTAATTGCATAAATTTTAACCCTAGAAGATAAACTTGCCTATAATAAGGTGCTTTTTTGTTAACCAGTGGGTAATTATTTAGTTTAATTGCTCGTTATATGGCTTTTTATCCTAATTGACTTGAAATACCCGACCGATTACTGAGATAATCCCTTTCTTAATTTTGGGGCCAGGTCGTTAGGCGGGGTTTTATTTCAAATTTTAGAGTTCGTTTGTACTAAAAGATATGGCTGAGAAACGTAATATATTTCTAGTTGGCCCCATGGGGGCTGGCAAAAGCACGATTGGTCGTCACATCGCTGACCAATTACACCTTGAATTTGTTGATTCTGATCAAGAAATCGAACGTCGCACGGGCGCAGATATTGCCTGGGTATTCGATCTTGAAGGTGAAGAAGGCTTTAGACTTCGTGAAGAATCTGTTATTGGTGACTTAACCGAAATGCAAGGTATTGTACTTGCAACCGGTGGTGGCTCAGTAATGAGTAAAGAAGTTCGAAACAAGCTTTCGGCTCGCGGTATTGTTGTATACTTAGAGACACCGATTGAAAAGCAAGTTGCACGTACGCAACGCGACAAGCGTCGCCCATTACTGCAAACAGAAGAAGCACCTCGTGATGTACTTGAGCGCTTAGCAGAAGAGCGTGAACCATTATATAAAGAAGTAGCTGATTTTGTTGTACGCACTGATGAGCAGAGCGCGAAAGTTGTTGCTAACCAAATCATCGAGAAATTGGATTTTTAAAAGCCAGTATTAAAAAGGACTAACCCAGCATGCTTGAATTAACTGTTAATTTAGACGAGCGAAGTTATCCTATTTATATTGGTCAATCTGCACTTCAAGATACAGGCCGTCTAATCCATCACATTGGTGATTGTCGGCCTATCATCATTACTAATGAAACGATTGCACCGCTGTACCTTCAACAGTTGCTTGATTCATTAGCACAGCTAAACCCACTGCATTTTATTATTCCAGATGGTGAGCAATATAAATCACTCACTTGGTTTGAAAAAATTTCGGCATTCCTACTTGAGAATAATTGCGGCCGTGACACCTGCTTAATTGCATTAGGTGGTGGCGTTGTAGGTGATTTAACTGGATTTGTTGCTGCTTGTTATCAGCGTGGCGTCCCTTTTATCCAAATACCAACCACTTTATTATCTCAAGTTGATTCTTCAGTTGGCGGCAAAACAGCGGTTAATCACCCGCTAGGTAAAAATATGATTGGGGCTTTTTATCAACCCCAAGCTGTATTTATTGACACGCGTTCGTTGCATACCTTACCAACACGCGAGTTTGCTGCAGGCATGGCTGAAGTTATTAAGTATGGCTTGATTTACGATACTGAACTGTTTGCTTATCTAGAGCATAACATCGCTAAATTACAACAATTAGACGAGACGTGTTTACAGCACATCATCTTCAGATGCTGTGAAATTAAAGCGCTTATTGTTGCACAAGATGAAAAAGAGCAGGGCCTTCGTGCGTTGTTAAATTTAGGGCACACGTTTGCGCATGCTATTGAAGCACAAATGGGTTACGGTGTTTGGTTACATGGAGAAGCGGTCGCGACAGGTATGGTGCTTGCTGCAAAGCTTGCTTATACTCGCCAAGATTTAACACGAGAAGATGTAGAGCGTATTGCTACATTAATAGCGCAATATAGCTTACCAATCGAGATACCTAGTGATATGACCAGTGAGCACTTTTTACTGCATATGCGAAAAGATAAAAAGAATAAAAAAGGGACTATCCGATTCATTTTACCCACCGAATTTGGTCAATGTGCATTAGTTGATGATGTGTCTGATGATCAAGTCAGAGCATTGATCGAGCAATAAATGCAGTCACAAATTTTACCGAGCCGTGCGGCTTTGGTGGATAGAATCGCATTGCAATTTGAATATGGTCAAAACCTAATTGTTTTGTTGGGCACTTCTGGTTTAGGCAAAAGCTATTTGCTTGAAACCTTCATCACTGATAAATATAACGATTTTAATAAAGCGTTTGTGCAAGTTGGCGCTCAAATGACTGATGTGCAATTGATGACTCAATTATTAGAGCAAAGCTTTAATGCCCCTTTAATTGATCACAACCTGAGCTTATCACAAAACTATTATCAATTAGCGAAGCAACAACAATGCGGCGCGTGTTTATGGGTTATCGATGGCGGCAGGCACCTATCTGAAGAACTAATTGCAGAGCTCGAGCTGTTATCAAAAAGTGCGCCCAATGTGCTTTACATTATGATTGCATCGCAATCTAAATTGCCGTTTAAAGAGGCAGTTAATATTCATTTAGAGCCATTAAACTTGGTTGAAAGTAAGCAGCTAATGGGATGGTACTTCACGGCTTTACCTTATGATGAAGACCCTGTATTTAAAACCTTTTTAGTTGAAGCCCAAGGTAACCCAAGTCTTTTATTAGCCTGGCAGCCTAGCGAACAAGTTGCTGATATTATCGTAAAAGACAAAGTATCTTGGCGCTTACAGTTGCTCACACTATTACTCATAATTATGTTATTGATTATTGGCGTTGTATACAAAGCTGATATGACCCAATGGTGGAAAAATGCTAATAGTCAAAGCGATGAGCAAGTCCTCACAACCGCTATTACAACCGAGCAAGCTATTCAAAATAAACAACAACCGGTTAAATCACCACCCCTGTTTACTTCACCACAGCCTATAACTAAAGAGCCAACTACAGATGAGAGTGCCCACAATGACGTGCCAGCAATTGTAGGAAGTTTAACTGAGCCATCGACTTTAACTGAACAAGAAAAGCCAGCACCGCCGCCGGTTGAAGAAGCCATTAGCGTACCTGAGGTGGTAAAGCAGCAAAGCCAAATAGTAAAAATACCCAGTAACTGGTACCTAGAACAACCTGAAGATAATTTTGTTATTCAGCTATTAGCCGTAACTCAGCAGCAGGTAGGCAATGAGTTTATTGCTGAACATAAGCTAGAAAGTATTACCAATACATATCAAACTAAACGAAATGGTAAAATGTGGTGGGTGGTAACAACAGGCAGTTTTGCTAACTTAAATGAGGCAAAACAAGCACTGCAAGCACTCCCTGCTGGAGTAAGAAAAAATAAACCTTTCTATAAAAAAATTAGCAAAATAAAACAAGAAATTGCACGAGTTGATCAGTAAACTCAGTGACTTTAGTGTAAAATCGCGCAATACCGAATTGAAGTAAAGAGCCAATGCAGCAAAAGAGTAGAGCCTTCCTTAAATGGGCTGGCGGAAAATACAGCCTCGTTGAAGATATTAACGCGCGACTAAATCAAGCAAGTAAACATGCAGATACCTTGGTTGAACCTTTTGTTGGTGCGGGCTCAGTGTTTTTAAATAGTAATTTTAAACACTACGTACTTAACGATATAAATGCTGATTTAATCAATTTATATAAAGAGCTTAAACGTTCGCCGGATGAGTTTATTAGCGATGCAAAAAAACTATTTGTTGATTTAAATAACCATCCAGATGCGTATTACGATTATCGTGTGCAGTTTAACCAAAGCAGCGATGTGTATGAGCGAGCTGTTTTATTTTTATATATGAACCGCCATGGTTATAACGGATTATGTCGCTATAACTTAAAGGGCATTTTTAATGTGCCTTTTGGTAAATATAAAAAGCCTTATTTTCCTGAAAAAGAAATGTACTTTTTTGCCAACAAAGCACAAAAAGCAACATTTACCTGCTTAGGCTACGATGATGTATTTAAACTGGTCCCTAAAAATGCGGTGATATACTGCGATCCGCCCTATGTGCCATTAAGTAAAACCGCATCCTTTACCTCTTACGCTAAAGGCGGATTTAATTTAGATGATCAGGCTAATTTAGCTAACTTGGCTGAGCAAGCGGCATTTGAGAATAACACGCCAGTCCTTATTTCAAACCACGATACCGTGTGGACACGCAAAATTTACAGTCAAGCATCACTGGATAAAATTCAGGTTAAACGTACGATTAGTCCAAAGGGCGGTTCACGAAATAAAGTGGATGAGCTAATGGCTATGTATTTAGCACCGAAGTCACGGTTGCATAAATAGCCAGTACAAATAATACAAACAGTACTACGGCAATAGCTATCAGCGTAATTGGAGAGTGGTACTTAAAGTCTGTTTTGCGCTTATCTTCAGATTGAACACCAAAAAATGCAGCCAGTACGCTTTGTAACGCGCTAAAAAAGTGCTGCATTTAATTAAAATAATGGCTTGATTGAAGAGGGCTTGTGTTTGTCATCAGTACCCGTTAACAACTCTAGCAAGTCTAAGTAATGAAACTGAGCGCTACGACTATCGCCTGTTAACCAAGAGGCCCAAGACGAATCTTCTTCAATTTGAATGCAACGGGTTGCGCTATTATTAATAGCATTGGTTTGCTCTTTATGAAGACAAATGTTGGCAGAGCTTAAATCTTGCTCAGTATTTGAGCAAAGCGATGTTGCTCCAATAATAACACTTACCGACGTGATTAATAATCCAATTTTAAAAGCACGCATAATATAAACCTAATAATTTAGTTCTTCGCGCAGCATAACAAAAACTGCTTAAATAATACACTTTATTTTTGTTATTGTTTATTTGTATTGTGTTTTAAATACTGAGTGGCCCCCGCTTAAAAACTGATTCTTTTTTTAATTATAAAGCCTACATCCTCAGCAGGTTATTCTTTTTCATGAATAGCCACAATAAGGCTTTAACATTACTTATTTGGCGCTATTTTAAAGGTGCTACTTGGGTAACTTCGCTAATTAAGTTACATTAACGGCATAAATTATTCATTAACGGATTAGCGATGCTCAACTGTGAACAAAAATACTTAATAGCGCCCTCAATATTATCTGCAGACTTTGCACGATTAGGCGAAGATGTCGACAAAGTGTTAGCCGCAGGTGCTGATGTCGTTCATTTTGATGTAATGGATAACCATTACGTACCTAACTTAACGATTGGCCCAATGGTATGTAAAGCACTTCGCGACTACGGGATTAAAGCCCCGATTGATGTGCATTTAATGGTAAAACCGGTAGATAGTTTAATCCCACAATTTGCCGAGGCGGGTGCATCAATTATTACCTTCCATCCTGAGGCGAGCGAGCATATTGACCGTACTTTGCAATTGATAAAAGATGAAGGTTGTCAAGCAGGCTTAGTGTTCAACCCTGCAACAAGTTTAAGTTACCTGGATCACGTAATGGATAAAGTAGATGTGATCTTATTAATGTCAGTAAATCCTGGGTTTGGTGGGCAAAGTTTTATTCCACAAACACTCGAGAAACTGCGAGAGGCAAAACAACGCATTGTTGAATCTGGACGTGATATTCGTTTAGAAGTAGATGGCGGTATTAAAGTAGATAACATAGCCGCGGCGGCTGAAGCGGGTGCAGATATGTTTGTTGCAGGCTCAGCTATTTTTAATCAGGCTGATTATAAAACGGTGATTGATGAGATGCGTCAGCAATTAGAAAGTGTTGAATAATGAAATATGATGCAGCGTTTTTTGACTTAGACGGCACCCTAGTTGATAGCGTGTACGACTTGTATATGGCTTTAAATTTAACACTTAGCGATTTAGCGTTTCCAATTGTCAGTCAGCGATTAGTTGAAAGCTGGGTAGGTAATGGCATTGAGGTGTTAGTTAAACGAGCCCTTTGCGGCGATATGCAAATTAGTGAGCACCTCGATGAGGCTTTAAGCGAACGAGCTATCAATCTGTTTTATCAACATTACAGTGAGCAGGTCGGTGAATACAGTGTGTTATATCAGCATGTTGAAACTGGTCTTGCTGCCCTCAGTGGTATGCCTAAAGCACTTATTACTAATAAAGCACGCCGCTTTACTGAAATGCTTTTAGATAAGCTCGCTATTCGCAGTCATTTTGAAGTGATTGTTTGCGGTGACGACATGGCAAAAAAACCGTCACCTGAGCCGCTATTATTTGCTTGCGATGCATTAAATATAACGCCTGATAAAGCGATTATGATTGGTGATTCAAAGAGTGACATACTCGCAGCGCAAGCCGCTAACATTGACGTGATAGCGCTTACTTATGGGTATCACCAGGGAGAGCAGTTAGCGGATTATAATCCGCAGTACCTATGCGATAACTTCTTAGCTATAATACCGACACTAACACAGCGTTAAGCATTTTTAATTAAGTAAAAATAAAGGAAAATCATGAGTAAACCAGTAGTATTAAGTGGCATGCAGCCAACCGGTGGTATGACAATAGGCAACTATGTTGGCGCTATTAACCAGTGGGTTAAGCTACAGGAAGAATATGATAGCTACTTTATGCTTGCAGACTTGCATGCAATTACCGTACGCCAAGACCCTGAATTATTGCGTGCTCGTGTACTCGATGGCGTTGCGTTATATACGGCATGCGGTATTAACCCAGAAAAAGCGGCATTATTTGTACAATCTCAGGTACCTGAGCATGCGCAACTTGGCTGGGTATTAAACTGTTATGCGCAAATGGGTGAGCTTAATCGCATGACCCAGTTTAAAGATAAGTCGGCAACGCATGCTAATAATATTAATGTGGGGTTATTTGCTTATCCGGCTTTGCAAGCGGCTGATATTTTATTATACCAAGCTGATAAAGTACCAGTTGGCGAAGATCAAAAGCAGCACCTAGAGTTAACTCGTGATATTGCGAATCGTTTTAATAATGTATATGGCGACATTTTTACGCTGCCAGAACCTTATATTCCTGAGTTTGGTGCGCGAGTTATGAGCTTGCAAGATCCGCTGAAGAAAATGTCTAAGTCAGATGAAAATCCAAATGGCTTTATTATGATGTTAGACGAGCCGAAAAAGATTGAGAAAAAGCTAAAAAAAGCAGTTACCGATTCTGACGAGCAAGCGCGTATTTACTTTGATCGCAAAGAAAAGCCAGGTGTATCTAATTTACTTACGCTACTAAGTGTGGCAACTAAGCGCTCAATTGAAGAGTTAGTCCCTGAATACGAAGACAAAATGTATGGCCATTTGAAAAAAGACACCGCAGCAGCTGTTGTCAGCATGATTGAGCCAATTCAAACACGTTTTAAAGAAATTCGTGAAGATCAAACACTTCTCAATGACATCATGAGAACAGGGGCTGAAAAAGCCAGCGCGCGTGCAGAAACTACATTAAAAGCAGTTTATGATGCGGTTGGGTTTATTCCACGCCCATAAGCGCGTTAATTTGCAGATACAAAAATGCCGCTAATTTAGCGGCATTTTTTATATTTTAATGTTTTGTAGCAGAAATACCGGCAGACTCACAGGCTCTAACTATAAATTGATAACCGTAAGGCATGCTTTGATCAGGCGTTATTTCAATAATTTCGTAATCATTGAGCTCGATTGACTTACTCTCTGTTGATTTCTTACAGCGTGAATAACTGTCTGCTTCATAACTATAGGCAAACATTGAATCGCCCCGAGTTCATCGGAGACCAGTTTGTTTAAGTCAGGCCACTTTACCTGACTCGTTTAAATTATCATAG
>NZ_JBEOOG010000006.1:0-85093 GCF_040308965.1 Pseudoalteromonas sp. MER144-MNA-CIBAN-0113 | reverse complement strand
GACGTTTTTGACGAATTCTTTTAATTGTTGATTAATATTGAAATTTTATTCTATCAACACAGAAATGGATCACAGCCAACCAATTTGCTGATTGGCAAAACTATGACCCAGTAGCAAATCATGCGCTCGTTGGTTTAGCACATTAACAATACGCTGTTGCTGCAATATGTCGGTCATAAGCTCTATCTTAGGGCAAAAAGTAAATAGCTTGCAGGTATAAGCCTAGAAGCGCGTTAAAAAGTTATCAAGTAAAGCTAAGCCCTGCTCGGTCAAAATCGCTTCAGGGTGAAATTGCACACCTTCAAGTGCGAGCTCGTTATGTAATAATCCCATAATTTCATCACGCTGCCCAGCGATGCTTTGAGTCCATGCTGTTACTTCTAACTCCTTTGGCAATGAATGCGCTTCAACAATTAATGAATGGTAGCGGCACACCGTAAGTGGATTAGGTAGGCCCTTAAACATGCCTTGGTGCTGATGATAAATAGGCGATGTTTTTCCATGCATAACCTGTTTAGCTCGCACTACTTTACCACCTAGCACTTGAGCAATGGTTTGGTGCCCCAAACAAATACCTAATATAGGATAAACTCCTTTAAACTGCTCTACCACAGATAACGACACTCCCGCTTCAGTCGGGTTTTTAGGCCCTGGAGAAATCACAATATGATCTGGGTTTAACTGTTTGATCTCACTCAGCGTTATTTGGTCGTTACGTTTTACCAACACGTCTTGATCTAAGCGCTGAAAATACTGTACCAAGTTATAGGTGAACGAGTCGTAGTTATCGATCATTAAAAGCATGTAATAAAGTACTCAAAGTAATTAGGGCCTGTCGCAGGCATATTCTAACTGAAGCCTTTGCAGGTGTCAGTGTTTTGCAGCCCAGCAAACATAAATAGACACACTAACAACCAATAACGGTTGATTTATTTTAGATCAGCCCAAGCTCTGTTGTATGGGGACACCCCAAGTCACTGATCATTTTTATATAACGTGACGTGCATTATGCAACAGCCATTTAAGGAGTAACTTATGTTAGGCGAAGACCATTCATTAACGAAAGATTTTCCTGATTACACGCAAACTATTGCAAAACTTAATGCAAACGATGAAAACTTTGCAACCAAAGCAAAGCAATATAATGAAATCGATAAAGAAATTCGAGTGCTTGAGCTACAAGACTCACCTATCGATGACGAAGCCATGCAGCAGTTAAAACACGACCGAATGGTATTAAAAGATTGGCTACATCAACAATTAACGGATGCTAATTAATTGTTGTTATTTGGCGCCTATTAAATTGTAGGCGCCAGAATTGAGTTTTCACCTCCCTCTCCTACCTTTCGCTCATCTATAATTTTAACCATTATGGTGCAAAAGCATTGCTATTCGTTTAGCTTAAAGACAAGCTGTCTTTATCTAAATTAAACAACACTATTTTTTATGTCTAAATACATACTCTCGATTGACCAAGGAACGACAAGCTCTCGAGCTATTTTATACACTAAAGATGCCGAGGTTTTTGACACGGCTCAACAAACCTTCCCTCAACACTTTGTGAAAAATGGTTGGGTTGAACATGACCCTGTAGATATTTGGCAAACCGTATTAAGCAGCGTTAAAAACGTATTATCGCAGCAACAAGTCACTGCCGCCGACATTATTGCCATTGGCATTGCTAACCAACGAGAAACCACCTTAGTGTGGAATAAAAAAACCGGGCAACCTATCTACAATGCGATTGTGTGGCAAGACCGACGCACCAGTAAATATTGCGATAGTTTACGTCATGCAGGGCATACACAAATGGTGAATGATAAAACCGGTTTAGTGCTCGATCCTTACTTTTCTGCAACCAAAATTCGTTGGATTTTAGATAACGTCAAAGGCGCTAAAGAGCAAGCACACGCAGGTGAACTAGCATTTGGTACGATAGATACCTACTTGCTATGGCAACTCACTAACGGTAAAGCTCACAAAACCGATGCTACCAATGCCTCTCGTACATTACTGTTTAACATTCATCAGCAATGCTGGGATGAAGAGTTACTCGCCTTATTTGATATTCCAGCGTCGATGCTACCTGAGGTAATGGACTCAGCGGCTGACTTTGGGGTGACTGCAAGCGAACTATTTGGTGGTGAAATTCCAATTTGCGGTATAGCAGGCGATCAACAAGCCGCCTTAATTGGTCAAGCTTGTTTTGAAGAAGGAATGGCAAAAAGTACTTACGGAACGGGCTGCTTTTTAATGCTTAACACTGGTGATAAAGCACTAAAATCAAATAATCGTTTATTAACCACTCTTGCGTATCGGCTCAACGGCAAACCCACCTATGCGATTGAAGGCAGTATTTTTATGGCTGGTGCCACCATGCAGTGGATAGTAGAAGGCCTAAAGTTATTAGAAAACGCAGGTGAAAGTGAAGCCCTCGTCAAAGATGTTCCCTTGGATCATGGGGTATTCTTGGTTCCCTCGTTTACAGGCTTAGGTGCGCCCTATTGGGATGCAAATGCCCGAGGCGCAATTTTGGGCCTAACCCGAGACTCGGCATTAGCACTATTGTTGCAGCTGCCTTGCAGTCGGTGGGTTATCAAACCAAAGATTTACAAAAAGCTATGGAAGGTGACGGACTCCGCCCTAGTATTCTAAGAGTTGATGGCGGCATGGCAAACAATAATTGGGCAATGGCGTTTTTAGCCAATATTTTAGGCGCAAGCGTTGAGCGCCCCACTCTAACCGAAACCACTTCGTTAGGGGTTGCTTACTTAGCCGGTTTGCAAACTGGGGTGTATGAATCAACTGCGCAGCTTGCCAGCATGTGGAAAAGCGATCGTCGCTTTGAACCAACCATGAGCAGTGAAGAGCGCAACGATTTATACGCAAAGTGGCTACATTGCATTGCACAAGTTAGACTTTCTAATAGCACTGACGGCGAGAGTGAGTAAAATCTATGAGCGCAAACGACAACGAATATGACTTACTCATTATTGGCGGCGGTATTAACGGCGCTGGCATTGCTGCCGATGCCAGTGGTCGCGGTTTAAAAGTATTTTTGTGTGAGCAAAACGATTTAGCCTCAGCCACTTCCTCTAATAGCAGTAAGCTTATTCATGGCGGGCTGCGCTATTTAGAGAATTATCAATTTAGATTGGTAAGAGAGGCATTACGTGAACGTGAAGTGCTATTAAAAAAAGCGCCGCATATTATGTGGCCGCTTTCTTTTAGGCTACCGCACCAAGCACACTTACGTCCTTCTTGGATGATTCGTGTGGGGTTATTTATTTACGATCACCTAGCAAAACGTGACACCTTACCTGCCTCAAAAACGATTGAATTTGACACCAATAGTATACTTAACAACAGTATAACCCATGGCTTTGAATACGCTGATGGGTGGGTTGATGACGCGCGTTTAGTGATTTTAAACGCCCAAGCGGCTCATAATTTAGGCACCACCATTGCAACACGCACCCGCTGCATTAAAGCAACGCGTAACGAAGATTATTGGGATGTGATTTTAGAGCAACAAGCCAGCAAGCAGCACCTAAATATAAAGGCAAAAAGTGTTGTAAATGCCGCAGGCCCATGGGTCGCGTCATTATTTGAAGATGTATTTACCCAGCCCACACCGCACACTATTCGCCTTGTGAAAGGCAGTCATATTGTAGTGCCCCGACTCCACAATGGGCCAGCTGCCTATATTTTACAAAACGAGGATAACCGCATTGTATTTGTCATTCCTTATGAGCAAGATTACTCACTGATTGGCACCACTGATGAAGAGTACACCGGCGATATTGCTGATGTAAAAATTAGTGAGCAAGAAATACAGTACCTCATCAGTATCACTAACCATTACTTTAACAACGCAATAAGCGCGGCCGATATTGTGCACAGCTTTAGTGGGGTGCGGCCACTATTAGATGACAAATCAACAGATGCTCAAGCCGTCACCCGCGATTACAAGCTGATATTAAACAACGACACCGATCATGCCGCTTTATTAAGTGTGTTTGGTGGTAAAATTACTACCTATCGAAAGCTTGCAGAAAATGCCGTCAATAAATTAGTGCCTTTTTACCCAAAGATGAGTGGCTCGTGGACGAAAGATGCCCCTTTACCAGGCGGCGACTTTAGTAACCAAACATACCTTATCGCTCAGTTAGAAAGTAGCTACCCTTGGCTGGCAATCGACACCTTAAAACGTATGGTTCGCAGCTATGGCACGCTTAGTTATCAATTACTGGGGAACAGCCAAGCAATCGGCGATTTAGGTTATCACTTTGGTCATGGTCTGTATGCGCAAGAAGTTGATTACTTAGTAAACCATGAATGGGCAAGAACCAGCGCAGATATACTTTGGCGACGAACAAAGCTTGGGCTGCGCTTTTCAGAAAAACAAGTCATTGCCTTGGGGCAATATTTAACTAAACATCCTGCTTGCCATAGTTAAGCTGCAATTAACTAACTGCTACAAGGTGCTGTGTTAATTCGGCTTTTTCATCAGTCGAAAGTGGTTGCTTTGTTTTGCTGGCAAAGTCATAACGTACCATCACCGTTTTACCAATGGCGCAGCATTTATCTTGTTGCCATGCTTCTTGGCGGATCACAAATGAACTATTACCAATCTGCTCTATGCAGGTGTTAATTGTCACCTCATGGGCATAAAATAGTTCGCCAACAAACGACACTTCAACTTTAGCAATGATTAACTTCCAGTTGTGTGGATTTAGATCTGGCGTAAAAAATTTAAAAATAGGTACTCGGGCCGCTTCAAACCATACGGGGAGTACGGTATTGTTGATGTGTCCGAGTGCATCCGTTTCGCTAAAACGCGGCATCACTTTTTCAGTAAACATAATAATCCAATAATAATTAAACAGGTAACTCATGACGGACTTTATCCGCGTGTATGACAACGCGCTCAGTAATGAATTTTGCGATAACTTTATCACTACCTTTTCTCAAAGCCCGCATATTAAACAAGGGATGACATCGGGCGGTGTTGATCTTAATAAAAAAGATAGCCACGACTTATACTTAAACAATCATCCTGAATACGCAGAACAATTAAAACATATTCAACAAACCACTGCACAGTATGTTTTTAAATACATCGAAGAACATATTTTTATGATGATTGGGGCATTTGGTTTAAAGGTATATCACCCAAAAACAGGCCAGCCGGTAGATTTGACTCATGCCAATTATGACGAAGTAGGTAAACCACAACTTCCTTTATTGGTGCAACAAATTTTTAGGCTCGGTAATATTCAAGCACAAAAATATGAGGTCAATAAAGGGGGCTACCCGTATTGGCACAGTGAGGTGTATCCGCAGCTACAGCATAATGAAGCACTGCATCGGGTGTTGTTATTTATGTTTTATTTAAATGATGTTGAGGAAGGCGGAGAAACCGAGTTTTATTATCAAAATCGTAAAATAGCCCCTAAAAAAGGCAGTATGGTGGTTGCCCCAGGCTACTTTACCCATACACATAGAGGCAATCAACCAGTATCAAACGATAAGTATATTTTAACCTCATGGGTTTTGTTTAATCGAGCAGAGCAAATTTATGGAACGCCACAAAGCTAAAGCGGTCAGCGGTCAGCGGTCAGCGGTCAGCGGTCAGCGGTCAGCGGTCAGCGGTCAGCGGTCAGAAATTAACTAACTGCTGACTACTGTCAAGTATTTGCATTAAACTGAAAGCTGACGGCTTATAGCTGACAGCTTCAAATCAGCTCATCAAACAAGTCAAACAAAGTGTCCATCTCTTCAATGGTGTTGTAGTGCATACAACCAATGCGTACTACGCCGCCCTTATCAAGCACACCCAGTTGTTTGCATAAACCTTGGGCGTAAAAATTACCATCCCATACACATACATGTTGTTTACCCAAAAATTCAGACACTTGGCGAGGCTCTAACCCTTCAAAGGTCAGTGCGAACGTAGGGGTACGCTCACTTAAGCGTGCTAAGTCATCAATACCAAACAATTTAATACGCGGGTAATTAACCAGGCGAGTTAAAAAGTATTCACTAAGCGCCATCTCGTGTTGTTTCGTTTTTTCAAACGCAACACGTAGTTTTTCTCGGCGTGAGTGACTGTCATTAAGCTCGCTAATTGCCGCAATGTAATCAACCGCCGCAATAAAGCCCGCTAGTGCTTCAAAACTTTGTGTGCCGGTTTCCCAGCGACCTGGTGCAACATCTTTTGCTGGCTCTACTTTATAAGGTGTAAACCCTTCTAAGTGCTCAGTTTTACCATAAACCATGCCTAAGTGCGGGCCAAAAAACTTATATGCAGAACAAGCTAAAAAGTCGCAATCTAACGCTTGTACATCAATCAGTTCATGTGGCGCATAATGCACCGCATCAACATACACCAACGCACCCACATTATGAGCAAGCTCTATAATACGTTTAATGTCGTTAATAGATCCCGTGGTGTTTGAGGCATACGTAACGGCAACTAATTTAGTATTACTGTTTAATAGGCTTTCAAAATGCGCCATATCTAAACTGCAGTCGGCTTCATTAACCAGTGCAGTATTAACCACAACGCCCTTATCTTCAGCGGCTTGCTGCCAAGACGATACATTTGAAAAATGATCAGCATTGGTCACTATAATTTCATCACCTGCTTGCCAATTGCGTGAAATTGCTCGGCTAAAGCTAAATGTTAGGCTAGTCATATTAGGGCCAAACACAATATTTTGTGCACTGGACGCATTTAACAAATCAGCCGCCGCTTGACGCGCATTCGCCATCAGCTCAACCGTTTTGTCACTTGAGAAAAACGCACCGCCCAAGTTTGAATTGTAATGCCCTAAATAAGCGGTCATGGCACTGAGTACCTGCTGGGGTACTTGTGAGCCACCTGGCCCATCTAAAAACACCGGTGACTTGCCATCAACAGTTTGCATTAAAGCAGGAAATTGCGCGCGCAATTGCATTAAATTCATTTTATTTCTCTTAAGCAGTTAGTACAAAGCAATCCAGGTAACCTGGTTTGTTAGCATCAATTTTGTTCATTGGCGTGGCGTTATGCCATACCTGACGGTCATTAATTAGTGCAAACATGCCGTCTTTTATTTCCATTTTAAAACACGGTTCAGCTTGTTGGTTTTCATAAACCAATAGCTCACCACCTTCTAAATTTTCATGAGAAACACCACATACGCATACATGGTCAAACCCGTCTTGATGCACACCTTCTGGAGCTGCTGGCGTATCGCTATCAATGGCAAGCATTCTAAATTGGTGAATTTCAATATCACGCTCTGCATCAATGCCGGTGATCGCTGCAAATTCGCTGACAATGCTTTTCATACCCTCAGACTCAAGCAAGCTTTGCTCTAAGTTTTCGTAAGTACGCTCAACATTACCTTGAAAGGTATTAATTGAATCGTCTTGCACAAACGCTTTGGTCGCTTGAAGATTAAGCTCACCATTTTGTAATTTAACCACTGAATAACGGCGTTTACGAAACGCACCATCTGCATAAGGATTTGCAGGTAAGTTATCAAAAGAAGGCTTAACCAAATCAATATTGGCTTGGTTAATAAAACGAAGTTGCAGTAAATTCTGGTTGTTTAATGCGGTCATAAAATCCTGCTTATAATAATGATAATATTGTCGAGGATTTTAATGCATATAGAGAGGATTTTTTGCTTTATTAACCATATCAATGACGACATTTAACGAAAGTTAATACAATCATGTAACGAATTAAGCATTATCTATCTAATATTTTATTTGGACAATAAAAAACCCGCCGAAGCGGGTTTTTGAACACACTCTATTAATTATACAGCTTGCTGAATAATTACGTTGTCTGCTTTTTTAGTGTATTGAGGCATACGGTGGAAGTTCAAGTAACGGTAGGTATCTGCTGCCGTTGCATTGATTTTCGCTGCATATTCTTGGTACTCAGCCGGAGTAGGTAATTTACCTAAAATTGCCGCTACTGCTGCCAGCTCTGCTGAAGCTAAGAACACATTTGCGCCTGTACCTAAACGGTTAGGGAAATTACGTGTTGAGGTAGACACAACCGTTGCTTTATCTGCAACACGTGCTTGGTTACCCATACACAGTGAACACCCAGGCGTTTCAATACGTGCTCCAACACGACCAAAGATACCGTAGTAACCTTCGTCCGTAAGCTGGTCTTTGTCCATTTTCGTTGGTGGAGCAACCCAAAGCTGTGTTGGGATACGCCCTTTAAAGCCATCGAGTAATTTACCTGCGGCACGGAAGTGACCAATGTTAGTCATACAAGAACCGATAAATACTTCATCGATTTTCTCGCCTGTTACATCAGACAGTAAACGCGCATCATCTGGATCATTTGGCGCACACAGTACCGGCTCTTTAATGTCAGCTAAGTCGATTTCAAGCACATGCTTGTACTCAGCATCTTTATCCGCTTCCATTAGTTCTGGGTTAGCTAGCCATTCTTGCATTGCTGTAATACGACGTTCGATTGTACGTACATCACCGTAGCCTTCAGAAATCATCCACTTAAGCATAACAATGTTAGACTCAAGGTATTCGCTGATCGACTCTTTAGAAAGCTTAACAGTACAGCCAGCAGCTGAGCGCTCTGCTGATGCATCTGATAGTTCAAATGCTTGCTCAACAGTTAAGTGCTCAACCCCTTCAATTTCTAGTATGCGACCAGAGAATTCGTTGATTTTACCTTTCTTCTCAACCGTTAATAGGCCTTCTTTGATACCAAAATAAGGGATGGCATGAACGAGGTCACGCAACGTGATACCAGGCTGCATTTCACCTTTAAAACGAACCAAAATCGATTCAGGCATATCAAGTGGCATAACACCTGTTGCTGCTGCAAATGCGACCGCACCTGAACCCGCTGGGAATGAAATACCTAATGGGAAACGAGTATGTGAATCACCACCGGTACCTACGGTGTCTGGTAATAACATACGGTTCAACCATGAGTGAATTACACCATCACCAGGACGAAGCGATACACCGCCACGGTTCATGATGAAATCAGGAAGTGTATGATGCGTATTTACGTCAATTGGTTTAGGGTAAGCCGATGTATGACAGAAAGACTGCATGGTTAAATCTGCAGAGAAGCCTAAACAGGCTAAGTCTTTAAGCTCATCACGTGTCATAGGACCCGTGGTATCTTGCGAGCCAACCGTAGTCATTTTTGGTTCACAGTATTGGCCTGGGCGAATACCGGCAACATTACATGCTTTACCCACCATTTTTTGCGCAAGCGTAAAGCCTTTATCTGACACTTCAGTAACTGCTGGTACTTTAAATACGTCAGTTGCACCTAAACCCAGTGATGTACGTGCTTTGTCTGTAAGACCGCGACCAATGATCAGTGGAATACGACCACCAGCACGAACCTCATCAAGAATGACGTCTGATTTAAGTGTGAACGTAGAGATCACGTCATCAGTACCGTGACGTTTAACAACCCCTTCATAAGGGTAAATGTCGATTTGGTCACCCATGTTGAATTCATCAACATTTAATTCGATTGGTAATGCACCCGAGTCTTCCATTGTATTAAAGAAAATAGGCGCAATCTTATTACCTAAACAGACACCACCTACGCGCTTATTTGGTACAAATGGGATATCAGCACCCATAAACCAAAGCACAGAGTTAGTTGCAGATTTACGCGAAGAGCCTGTACCAACAACATCACCTACGTAAGCAAGTGGTAAGCCTTTAGTTTTTAATTCTTCGAGCTGGGTAACTGGACCTACTTCACCGTTTTTATCAGGGTTAATGCCATCACGTTCTGTTTTAAGCATCGCTAGTGCGTGAAGTGGAATATCAGGACGTGACCATGCATCTGGGGCTGGCGATAAGTCATCAGTGTTTGTCTCACCCGTGACTTTAAATACCGTAACAGAGATTTTTTCAGCAACGGCTGGCTTATTGATAAACCATTCTGCAGCAGCCCAAGACTCTATAATTTGCTTGGCGTATGCATTACCTGCTTTTGCTTTTTCTTCTACATCGTAGAACGCATCAAACATTAATAATGTGTTCGAAAGGCCTTTTACTACAATTGGCGCTAACGCTTCGTCATCAAGTAGTTCAACCATTGGCGCAATATTGTAGCCACCGAGCATAGTACCTAGTAACTCAGCTGCTTTTTCTTTAGAAATCAACGGAGAAACAGCTTCACCTTTAGCAACAGCCGCTAAAAAGCCTGCTTTAATGTAGGCTGCATCATCAACACCTGGTGGTACGCGGTTGATCAGTAGTTCTAGGATGAACTCTTCTTCACCTGCCGGTGGCGTTTTAATTAGCTCAATAAGATCAGCCGTCTGCTGAGCATCTAATGGCGCTGGTACGATACCTAACGCGGCACGTTCTTCTACGTGTTTACGATATTCTTGTAGCACAGTATTGCCCTCTTGGTGACGTTAAAGTATTCGGTGGTGTTTACTAAACACACCATAACCCAATACTTATAGTATTCTATCTGCCGATTATAAAGCTTTTGTGCATAGATTAAAATCCATCCAGTTAGGCAACTAGTTATACCGATTATTAATAATATGAATAGTGAACAAAGCAAAACCAACTCCCATGAATACCTATTAAGCAGCCATAAAAAAACCCAGCCTAAGCTGGGTTTTTACTCAATAATGAGACTATTAACGTAATACTTTTACACGTTTAATAGATTTTACGTGTGCTTCAACGCGGCGGTTTTCAGCATGCGCTTTTGCCGTATTCGCTTCATTTTTAAGGCGTTCTTCACCTAAACCTGCCGTTGTAATGCGATCTTCTGCAATACCATCAGCAATTAGCTTTTTAGCTACTGCATCAGCACGTTTTTTAGATAACCATTTATTGTAAGACGCTTTACCTACTGCAGACGTATGACCTTCAAGAAGCACTGTTGTATCTGGGTACTCTTTTAAGAAAGTCGCTACTTCATCAATATCATTTAAGTACTGCTGTGAAACTGACGAGTCATTGTTAGGGAATGTTACTAACAAGCTTACTGTTACTTCAGTATCTTCATAAAGTGTACAACCATCGCTACCAACAGCATCTGTCATAGGCGTATTGGCACATTTATCATCTACATCAGGAATGCTGTCTTTATCTGTATCAGCAAGTGCTACCGGCACAGGAACAATTTCTGGCTCTGGCTGTGGTGCAGGCTCAACCGGTGCTACTGGCGCCGATTTTTGACCAAAGAAGTAGTTTATACCTAATTTAGCGCCAACATCTGTGTAGCCTTTGTCTAAACCTTGGTAAACACTGGTTTCAGCATTTACAAAGAAGTTGTCTGTAACAAAGTGTCGGTAACCTACACCTGCATTTACAAACGTGTTGTCATCAACAACATCAATGTCTTTCAGACCGAATAAACCGTAAAAAGGGCCGCCGCCAAAGTGGTAAAGCGCATCGATACCGTAACGTTCGCCGTCAATATCGTTGCGGTTGTTCAATACTTTGTCGTGAGCATTAAAGTCTAGGTCTGCGTACTCTAAACGCGCACTCCAGTAATCATTAAAGCGGTAGCCTAATTCAGCACCCCAGCCTGTTGACTCATTAACGTCAAGGCCAGCTTGCTCACGCATGTTTTTCCACGAAGCATCGTAATAATCGCCAAATGCACCGATGTAAAAGCCTTCTTGCTCGGCTGCGAAAGTAGATGCGCTAGTTGCAGCTAACGCAATAGCCATTGTAAGTGATTTTAATTTCATTGTTTTCTTCCCATTTTAACAACTAAAAATGTAGCTAAGCATTGCTAGCTCTTCTAACTTACCTATACAGTAACTGAGTCTTTGTTAATCAATACTTAACGCAAATATATTTTTTCAATATCTAGGATAATAAAACTAGCTCATAAAAAATGTCGATGAACACAGGCTAGCTCAAAAAGCAAACAATCGCTTTAAACCCCACACGATCACTGGCTTTTATGGAGTTATGGTATCACCCGTTCATAGTTTGCTCTATGAATGAATATCGCTGGGGTAAAAAATGACCTTTTATATTCATTTTAAAATGCAAAAAACCATACTTAAGTACCACAAAAAGTACGATAATTCTTATCATCTTCGGGCGGCGTTTGAAACTCTGTGACCTGCACATGGCTTGTGTAAGGGCTCGCCATCACTTTGCTAAAACGACTGAGTAGCTCACTATCCCCATGCGTAGTATACTGCGTAATAATATCTTCAATAATATGATTACGCGGAATCACGCTCGGATTGGCTTGTCGCATCACTTGATAGCTGTGCTCATTAGTTCGTGTTTGCCATTGCTGTGCCCAAGAGGTAAGTGCTGATGGTATTTCAGCTTGCCCATTTAACGACTCAGTGAGTGCATTAAAAGTATTGGTATAATCAAGCTGGTGTTCTTTTAATAGCCCTAGTAACTCTCCCACCAACTCATTATCTTTATCATCCGCGACTGTTAACCCTAACTTTTGCGCCCACATAGCGCTAAATTGTTGGTTAAATTGCGTTGAAAAGCCCTCAATTAAAGGCGTCATCATTGCCACCGCTTGCTCGTCATCGTCACTGATCAGCGCTATTAGACTCTCTGCTAAGCGGGCACAGTTCCAACTTGCCATGTTTGGCTGATTACCAAACGCATAACGCCCTTGTTTATCAATAGAGCTAAACACGGTATCAAAATCAAACTGGTTCATCATGGCACATGGGCCGTAATCTATGGTTTCACCACTAATTAAGGTGTTATCGGTGTTCATAACACCATGAATAAACCCCACCCTCATCCAACTTACGACTAATTTGACTTGGTTGGCGATCACTGCAGCTAAAAAATCTAAATAACGCTGAGCGCCAGTGCTGTTAATCTCGGGATAGTGTCTTTGAATGGCTAAGTCGGCTAAGTTTTTTAGGCTAGTAACGTCACCTTGAGTGGCTAAATATTGAAACGAGCCCACCCGAATATGACTGCTGGCGAGTCGGGTTACAATAGCACCTGGTTGAGGTGGGTTGCGATAAACGGTTTCGCCACTGCCAACCACGGCTAAACAACGCGTTGTTGGAATGCCAAGCGCGTGCATAGCTTCGCTCATTACGTACTCACGAATAGCTGGACCTAATGCACAGCGGCCATCGCCTCCGCGCGAAAATGGCGTAGCACCAGCGCCTTTTAATTGCAAATCCCAAAGCTGATTTTTATCATCGCTAATCGCACCGAGCAAATGCGCCCTACCATCCCCTAGTCGCGGTGAAAAGTGACCAAACTGATGACCCGAATACCCTAATGCCACCGCAGAAACCGCTTGGGGTTCATTACCGCTAAATATATTTGCTCGTGAATCGGCACTCACCTGTATATTAAATTGCTTAGCTAGGGGCTCATTCCATAACAATAACTGTGGCGCTGCCACTTTAGCCGGATGATCGCTAATAGCAAAGCCGTCACCAATATTGGTATACCTTGGCACTAATTTCATGATTAATCCTATAGTTGTTGGCTTATTCCTACTCGGTTGTCGCCGACACCATAAGCGACAATTAAGCTTAGCTCTTGCATACTTAAACCGCTTTGCTGCTGCAGTTCATTAAAAAAAGCTTGCGCGGCATTTAATGATTTTTTGGTTTGTAAGCCGCCATCGATAATTTTATGGGCACGCAAATAGCTTTCTACGTCTCTTGAAAGTAAAAAAGTATCTTTTCCTAAGGCGCGCAGCGCATAAGGGCCGGTATTACCACCCAGCCTTGCACCATGCTTTTTTAAATACGCCCACAAGCCAATAATATCTTCACTTGGCCAGTTAGCAATAAACTCACTAAAGCTGCCGTGTTGCTCTGCAACTTCGTGGATCATATACGCATTATCAGTAATGGTTTTTACTTTTTTATAATTGCGCACAATCCGTTCGTCACTGGCTTTTTGTTCTAATATGTCTGGTGGCATCATCAATAGCTTTTCAACACTAAAGTCCCAGAAAACCTCTCTAAATCCGGCCCACTTACTGTTGATCACCGACCAATAAAAACCACTTTGAAAAACTTTCCGAGTAAATTCTTCTAGCCAATCATCATCACTTAATGTGACGAGTTGCTTTGTTGATAAAGGTTTTGCGAGTAACAACTTAAGCATTTTTTCAGAGCCCTTTCGCTCCACTGCACGCTTATAAATATCGCTAAATTTTTCCATCTACTTAATACCTTACTTCGACCATGAAACTAGTTTACGAGAAAAGCAGCCAATACGTAACCGTTGCTATTATCGATGAACTATTCTGTATTTAGTCACTTGACACCTAGACGGCTAAAGTGGTTTAATCGCCACACTTACCCTATTACATTGTATTTGCTGATTGATTTTTCAATAGCAAGTGCAAAGGGCTGGAAGAGGTGCGTTATTCAGGTAGCGTATGTTAGGAGCGCAAACTCCATTGAGCATACGTGAGGGGAATTAACGCCGAGAGGTAACACTTTTTTGTGAAAGGTTGCTTCGGGCGACTAGGCTGAATCCTAGCGACTGTCACCAATAACATATTTGGTGGAGAGCTTCTGGTCTTAGTATAATAAGGCCGTGCGCCCTATTATTTAAGCCCATTCGCTCTTCGAATTATAAACACATTCAAAGAGTCAGGCATCCTAAATACCCGCCAAAAACTCGACGAATGCCCTATAAGTTCGTGAGAGATGATCAACAACTTTAATATAAACGACTTCCATTTATGGACTGCGCTGATCACCCCATTTGATCAAAATGGCCTAGTTGATTACGCAACCTTAAACACCTTAGTGGCCGAACAAGAAGCTGCTAACAATGGCATTTTACTGCTAGGTAGCACCGGCGAAGGGTTAGCCCTTACCCTCAAAGAACAGCAAGCCATCGTAGAGCATGTCTGCCAATTAAAACCGAGTGTCCCCCTTATGGTTGCGGTAGGCGGTAGTAACTTAAAGCAACAGCTTGAATGGGTTAATTACTGCAACCAGCTGCCTATCCATGGTTTTTTACTCGGCTCGCCTTTGTATGCCAAACCCGGTGTACTGGGGCAAACGCATTGGTTTGAAAGCTTACTCGATGCAAGTTCTCATCCGTGTATGCTTTATAACGTACCAGGACGTAGCGCCGTCAGCATTCCCATTGCGACTATTGAAAACCTCAAACATCATAAAAATTTATGGGCACTGAAAGAAGCCAGTGGCTGTATTTCTCAATTTGAAGCCTTTCGAAAAGCGGCGCCTGATTTAGCTATTTTTAGTGGTGATGATGCCCTCATGCCTTACTTTGCCCAAGCGGGTGCTAAAGGGTTGGTCTCAGTTGCGGCTAATGCATGGCCAGTACAAACCCATGAATTTGTAAAGCGTAGTTTAAGCGGCCAACACCCTAATCTTTTTGTCCAATGGTCTAGTGCTATCAATAGCTTATTCTCAGTAGCCAACCCTATCCCAGTCAAAGTGTTAATGCATTTACAAGGGCGTATTGGCAGTCCGTATTTACGCCCACCTTTAACACACCTTGAGCTGACACACACCGATGACATTTCATCGGCAAACAACACCATTTTATCTTGGCATTAAATACAGGTTTTTATAATGAGCTGGTTAGAACTATTAAATAATTTAGAAACGGGCGCAGTTCGCGCAGCAACACAAGACGAAAACGGCCAATGGCACGCTAACGTAGAAGTAAAGCAAGGCATTTTAGAGGCATTTAAAAACGGCACTAACATGGAGTTTGCTGGTGGCTTTGTAGATAAACATAATCTAGCACCGCAATGCTTTGAAGCCACAGCAGGCGTTCGCATGGTGCCAGGTGGTTCAAGTGTGCGCCGTGGTGCACATGTTGCCAAAGGCACTATTATTATGCCACCTGCGTACGTAAATATTGGTGCATTTATTGACGAGGGCACTATGGTAGATAGCCACGCGCTCGTAGGGTCGTGTGCTCAAGTAGGTAAAAATGTGCATTTAAGCGCAGCGGTACAATTAGGGGGGGTACTTGAGCCCATTGGCGCAAGCCCTGTGGTCATAGAAGACGATGCATTCATTGGTGCAGGCTGTGTGATTGTTGAAGGCGTGGTAGTTAAAAAAGGCGCGGTACTTGCCCCAGGTGTTCGCTTATCTGCAACCATCCCTGTTTATGACTGCGTAAATGAGCGCCAGCTTGATAAAGGCGAAGCAATCCCTGAATACGCGATTGTGATCCCTGGATCTCGCCCTGCGTCAAACGATTGGGCGCGTGAGCAAGGCTTAAGCATGTCGTGTGCGTTAATTGTTAAATACCGTGACGAGCAAAGTGACGCGTCATTATTGCTTGAAGAGGTTTTACGTTAATGACCTTTTTGAGCACGCCCGTTAAAAGCGCTATTGATAAGCTATCAACTGAGCTTGATACGCCCTTTTTTGTTTATGATCTTGATTCACTAAACACACATTTAACGCGTTTAGTAGCACAAACCGAGGTAAAACTCTGGTATGCAGTTAAAGCGAACCCGTTATCTAGCCTGATCCAACGCTTAAATAACGCTGGTTTTAACTTTGATGTCGCCAGTAAAGGCGAGCTTGAGCAAGTCCTTGCTCAAGGAATTAACAGTGAACGCGTGCTCAACACGGGGCCTGCAAAAAGCCCTAAACAAATTAAGCACTTTATTGCGCGTGGCGTACGTACCTTTGTGGCCGAAAGTCTCAATCAGGTACGTTGGCTCAACGAACAAGCGATTGCTCAGCAGTGCCAGTTGCAGGTTTTGCTGCGTGTTCAATTACGCTGGCCCGAGGGTGATAAAAACCCGCTAGGGGGCGATAGTCTTACTCCATTTGGCTTAGGGTGCGACGAGTGGCAGGCGCTAAATACCAGTGACTACTGTGCACTTAATTTTGACGGTCTGCATATTTTTCAGTGGGGCAACATGCTTAGCAGCGACAAACTCGCTGAGCTGTGGACACAAATGATTGCGCCGTTAAGGCAACTTGCTGAGCATTTAAGTATTAACCTTAATATTCTGGATTTAGGTGGCGGCTTAGGTATTCCTTACACCCTTAATGATCCGACTTTAAGCTGGGATGCATTAATAGCAGCCCTTGCAAAAATTAAACGCGATGCGGGTGTTAAAGAGCTGTGGATGGAACTAGGTCGCTATGCTGTAGGCGAGTGCGGCCACTACGCCACACCTGTGGTTGAACGCAAATTAAACTACGGTCAACAACAGGTGATTATGAGCGGCGGTATTAATCATTTATTGCGCCCAGCGGTTACTAATCAAGACTTTCCTGCGCGTTTATTACGAGATTCAAACGCAGTAAACCAAGCAATGACCCTATATGGGCCATTATGTACCGCGCTGGATTGCTTAGGGGAGCACCAATTGCCGGGCGATTTAAATGAACATGACTGGCTGGTGTTTAGTCAATGCGGTGCTTATGGTTTTACCGAAAGCATGCCGTACTTTTTATGTCATGAACTGGCCGGTGAATATGTTATACACCATGGCGAAATCAACTGTATTCGCCAAGCAGAAGATGCAAGCCACTACTTGAGGTAAAAAAGATGAATAACACCACAGCTATAAGCCAAGAAAACATTGTAGTTGGTGAAGTGGCAAATGGCCTACCACTGACCATTCCTGTCTATCGTTTAAAAGGCGATGGCACCGGCCCAAGTGTGTATGTACAAGCCAATATGCATGGCGCAGAAGTGCAAGGCAACGCGGTAATTTACCAATTACTTGAGCAACTAAAAACACTTAATTTAAAAGGTGATATTACCTTAGTTCCTTACGCTAACCCCATTGGCTGTAATCAAAAGTCGGGGGAATTTACCCTTGGCCGATTCGATCCCATTACGGGGACTAATTGGAATCGCATGTATCACTGCAATAATAAACTGGCGACCCAGTTTGCACAGCAGTTCAGCGATGCCGATGATAAGATTCTGAAAACAGCCTTTAAAGCCGCGTTAATTAATGACGTTGAGCAACAACTCAACGGCCCTGATTATCGTTTAACAACGGGGAAACGGATTGCGCTAAACTTACAAAAATTGGCGCATCAAGCAGATATAGTTTTAGATTTACACACCGGCCCTATTTCTAGTCAGCACTTATATTGCCCTGAGTATGCGACCGATAGCGCGCGTTACTTTAATATTCCCCATGTGCTGGTTATTCCTAATGACTTTGATGGCGCAATGGATGAAGCAAGCTTTTGTCCATGGTGGCAGCTTAGTGAGCAACTTGCTCAGCAAGGGCGTGAATTTAACGTGCAAGTTGAAGCCTTTACGGTAGAGCTTGGCAGCCAAGAAAAAATCGATTTAAGCGCGGCGTTTGATGATGCCCAAAGTATTTTAAGTTATTTAAATCATAAGCAAGTATTTGTTGATGCCCCCTACAAGCCAAAAGTGATGACAAGGTATGGCTGCCAACTAAATGATTATATTGCTTACTATGCACCTATGGGTGGCATGGTTGAATACTTAGCCCCCCTTGGTGGGCACATTAAAGCGGGCGAACCCATTGCTAAAATACTGCGAATGGAGCGCTATTTAAGCGAACAACCGCTGCAAACTCTAAGCTTTGATCTCGATGCAATTGCGATATTGCATTTTGCCTCAGCGAGTGTGAATCAAGGTACCGAGTTGTATAAATTTTTTACTAACGTCTTTGAGCTTTAGCTCACCCCTTCTCATTGCGTGAGAGTTAGCTAGTAAACAACTAGTTACACAGTAAAAGCGACTTAGGTCGCTTTTCTTTTTAAAGTATTAAAATTCAGGACAAATTCACCGTTTATGTGTTAAAAAGGCGCTATAATTAGCAAAATACTGACTTCCCTCACTTACAAAGGAATTATAATGAGTTGGCGCCACTGGATACTACTCTCAACATTACTAAGTACTGCTGTTATTGCTGAAGAAACAGCAAAAAACGAGCAAAACAATGAACTTGAGCTGGTTAAACAATGTATATTAAATGAAGTGATAGGTGGAGACGGTAAGCAAACCCTCGATCAATTGCGCGAAAAATGCTCTGCAGTTGAAGAAAGCAAGCAGCTAACAGCTATCGATAAACGCCAAGCCCGTGAAGCGGTTGGCAAAAAGAATCGTAATGTAATTACGCCGCATAAACGTAATTATATTTTACCGGTTTCATATATGTCGAACCCAAACACTCGCCCGTTTGATGGATTTGCAGAATTAACCGATAAAAAAGATGGCGACCCTCTCGATAACCTAGAAGCTAAATATCAGTTATCAATTAAAGTACCTTTGTATGATGAGTTTGCCGACTCAGACCAAGCTATATTTTTTGGCTTTACACTGCAGTCATACTGGCAAGTATATAACGACGATATTTCATCTCCTTTTCGTGAGACTAATTACGAACCAGAAATTTTCTGGATTAATTACTTAGACCCTGAAAACGTTTTATGGGGCGATGAAATGGCAATAGCCATTGGTATTTCGCACCAATCAAATGGCCGTAGTCAACCAAACTCGCGTTCTTGGAACCGTATATATGCCGATTTCATTTGGGAAAATGACGGCTTTGTATTTAGCTTTAAACCTTGGTATCGCATTCCTGAAAATGAAAAGCCTGCGCCGTTAGATGCACGAGGTGACGATAACCCTGATATCTATAAATACATGGGTTACTTTGAATTTGGTGGCGCGTATCGCTTTCACGATCATGAATTTAGTTTTATGACTCGTAATAATTTAAATTCAGATAACCGCGGGGCAATTCAGCTTGATTGGTCATTCCCTCTATGGGGAAGAGTACGCGGCTATGCGCAGTACTTTAATGGCTATGGTGAGAGTTTAATAGACTATAACGCCGATATTGAACGCTTTGGTGTCGGTATATTACTGACTGACTTACTGTAATAACCGCTAATAAAAAAGCCAAGCAACTCGCTTGGCTTTTTCGTTTATTCTTATTACTTTTTAACCACAAACTGCCCTTCAAACTGAGCAACTACTTGATCACCATCAAAAATGGTTACTGGCACTAAATAGCTCGCCTTACCCGCCTCTTGTAACTCTATTAAGTTACCTTTACAGGTTTGAATATCAACACAGCCTTTAGGGTCGGTATTCAGTGGTTTTAAATATTTAATATTAGCATCGGCTAACACTATATTACCCTCAAGTCCGGCTTCTTTTAATGCTAAGTACGTTGCTCCCCAACCCGTTAGTGTAGCTAGGCTGTAAATAGAGCCTGCAAACATGGTGTTGTGTAAGTTTAAGTTAGCATTTAAATCTGCACGAGTAGTAAATTGCCAATCAGTGTAGCTTTCTACTTTTATCCCCATTGCATCACTAATGGGGATTGATTCACGCCATGTATTTTGCAGTACTTGAGTCCAATTAGGGTGACGAAACCAACCTGGCTCACTCGGCTTAAGCTTAACCATTTTATAGTGTTGAACATCACCATAGGCTAAATGCGCTTTTTCTTTATTTTCGTAGCCATGGCGCTGATAAAATTCCAGGGCACGTTCGCGAGCAAACAGCACTAATTCATCAGCATCTTGATTCCACGCTATTTTTTCTAGCTCATGTAATAAGCGGCTACCAATATGTTGATTACGGTTACCCTCTGCAACCGCCATATAACGTACTTGAGCTTGTTGCTGATTATTAAAGTGCAAACGAGCCACACCCAATACTTCACCCGCTTTATTTTTAATGAAGCGATGCTCAGCCTCTTGCTCTAAATCGTCTTGCTCAGAGCCCCGAGGTTCGCCCCATGGGGCACGTAAAACCTGCCAGCGTAATTGGTAATAGGCTTGCCAGTCTTCACTACTTTGTGGGGTGCTCACTTGAAACATACATACTCCATAAATTAAAAATGTAAAATATTACGCTGTGCATTTTGTGAAAAACACCATACTCGATCTGGATAAAACTGCAAATAAGACTTTGGTGCTGAGAAAACAGCTGTAAAAAATTAATGACAAAAGCCGTTGCGATTTACCTCCGCTGGTTTATGCTCAATAGCATGAATAAATATATCCATTGCAGTAGTGGCCTGATCAGCCAACATTTTATTGAGCATAGCTCATCGCTAGGCCAGTTACTTTATTGGCATAATCAACATGGTGAGCACATACAAGTAAGAGAGTATCAACAACTTCGCTGGCTACTCATTAATAACACCTTGCAGTCTGTTATTTTAAAAGCAAAACCACATGCATTACTGTTTCCACACCTTGCTTATTTAGCAACGTCTTGGCAACAGCTACCTGCGCCTAAAAAAGTACTCGAACTGGGGTTAGGTGGCGGTGCCATTCGTAATTACTTATTAGAACAGTATCCTCAAGTGCAGGTTACTTCAGTAGAGAAAAGCCCCCATATTATTGACTGTTATCAACAATTTTTTGCCCCCAGTGAACAACAACAGATTCATTGCGAGGATGCGCAAACAATTTTAAAATCAGCAGAGCATATGGACTGGGTCATTTTAGATTTATTTAGTGAATTAGACGCCCCGCGATTTTTATTTGATTCATGCTTTTATCAAACAATTTATGATGCACTTGATCAACAGGGCATCTTATTTATTAACTTTTTATCGCAACACTCATCACAACTCACTCAGTTACAACATGTACTACTGACTGTATTTGGGAAGGCTATTAGTATTCAAAAAATTACCGGCTTTGTTAATCATATTGTGATTGTAGAAAAAGCACGTTAAGCGGTTAAATTAAAGGTAACCGGCCCATCGTTACATAAACTCACCTGCATATCGGCTGCAAATTCACCGGTCGCGACCTTAATACCGAGTAATTTAGCCTGCTCTACAAAGTAATTATATAGCGCTTGCGCTTGGTCTGGTGTAGCTGCCGATGAAAAGCTAGGCCGCATGCCTTTTTTTGTATTGGCTGCGAGCGTAAATTGCGATACGACTAACAGTTCGCCTTGTATGTCTTTAAGGCTGAGATTCATTTTATCGTTTTCGTCATTAAAAATACGGTAATTGGTGACTTTGTGTAATAGTTTATCAGCGCTGCTTTCATCATCTTCTTTTTCAACCCCCAGCAATAATACAATGCCTTGTTTAATTTCACCGACAAGCTGTTGGTCTATCACCACATTAGCGTGTGTTACTCGTTGAATTAATCCCTGCATTTACTCTGTATCCTCTGCTTGTTGATCTTTTTTATTGTAATGCTGCATGTTAATACACACGGTGAATTCAGCGCCTAGTAGCACCACGACCCACGACAAGTAAACCCATACAAACAAAATAGGAATGGTTGCTACCGCACCATAAATCACTTCGTATGATGGAAAATGGCTAATGTACAAAGCAAAGCCTTTTTTGGTTAGCTCAAATAACATGGCAGCAAATAGCGCACCGGGAACGGCTGCTTTAAACGAAACGCGAGTATTAGGCACTAAGGTGTAAAGCATAATAAAACCGGCCATAGAGATAGCGTACGGTAGTAGCTTTAACAAGAAACCACTAAACCCTGGGATCCCCTGATCGGCAAACGATACCAACGACACAATATATGAGGTTACACCGATACTGGCGCCCAGTAATACGGGCCCTAAGCTGAGTACCATCCAATATACGGCAAACGATATCATCATCGGGCGTTTTTTCTTTACTCGCCAAATACGGTTTAACGTGGCATCTACATTACGAATAAGTAGCAAGGCAATGGCTGCTAAAAAGCCAATACCTACTGCCGTCATTTGATTAGCGTTACTAGCAAACGAGCTAATATGCTCTTTAATAACACCAGAAGAGGTCGGCACAAAGTTAGTAAACAAAAAGCTCTCAATGGCTAAACGGGTCGACTCAAATCCTGGAAAAGCAGAAAATATTGCCACACCTACAGCAATAAGTGGAACTAACGAAAGTAAAGTAACGTACGCTAAATACCCTGCATTAATGGTTATTTGATCGTCAATACAGCGATTAAAATATTGCATCCACCAGCCTGGTTGCAGTTTTAAAAACGCCTTAACTTGCTGTTTATAATGGGAGAGCTTATCATTCATACAATTAACTTTGTTGGTGAGCTTTTGATTATAATAACAATCAAGGCCATAATTTACAGCATTAACACTCGTAAATAGGAATTCAGATGAAAAAACAAACATTTTTAGGGACAACCATACTTGCGTTAATGCTGATGCTCTCTGGTTGTCAGTCTGCTTATTATTCGGCAATGGAAAAAGTAGGTGTTCATAAGCGTGATATTTTGATTGACCGCGTAGAAGAAACAAAAGACTCACAACAAGAGTCTCAACAAGAATTTCAATCAGCACTTGAGCGTTTAACTACACTCATTAATTTTGATGGCGGTGAGTTGCAAGATGCTTACAATCAGCTTAATGACGACTACGAGTCAAGCCTTCAAGCGGCAAACGAAGTATCAAGTAACATTAATAAAGTTGAAGACGTAGCAGAAGCTTTATTTGATGAGTGGAATGATGAGTTAGAGCAATACAAAAGTGCCTCACTTAAGCGTGAAAGCAGCAAAAAGTTAGCAGCAACACAACGTCAATTCGACCAGTTACTTCGCTCAATGCGCAGCGCCGAGAGTAAAATGGAGCCGGTATTATCATCTTTAAAAGACAACGTATTGTATTTAAAGCATAACTTAAATGCGCAAGCGGTAGCGGCTATCAAAGGTGAATTTACTAACTTAAAGCGCGATATTCAGTTATTAATGAATGATATGAACAAATCGATTGAAGACTCAAATAAATTTATTGAGCAAATGAATAAATCCTAAATATTTAACCTATTAAACTGAGCCCGCTAAAAATAGCGGGCTTTTTTTATACACACTTTTTGTTACTTTTTTGTCCTTTTTTAGCAACCTGCTTTTGTTACACTTTCAGTAAGATAAAAATAACAACTAAAAATGAATTATGAAAATACATACACTTAGCTTAATCATCGCCTCAAGTGTGCTCGTTGCATGCAGCACTGCGAATAATATTGAGGTTATTGCAGGCCCTGATACCGTTATTCCACTTCATCAACAAGGTGAGCAAGCTGGGCGCTACCACAACCTCTACCCAGGCAAAAAAAGTTATCCTGTTAGCTGTGAAACTGATTGCTACCCAAAAAACAATAACTTAGTTTGTGAAACAGAGGCTGAAAACTGCCAATATCAAGGTCAGCAAAAAAATCCGCAGGTTAATGCGGGCTTTACTATTCGTTGGCTCGGACACGCAGGCTTTGTGATCAAAACCCCGAATGGCCAACAAGTTGTATTTGATCCCGTAAAAGAGCAATTTGACTCGCCTATTGATTTAGCTTTTCGCCTTACATCGGGATTTTATCGCAAGCCTGGCGACTGGCTCACAGACAATGAATTGAAAAACTTAGTCGCCGTTATGTATTCTCACATTCACTACGATCATTTCAATAAAGCCGATATTGAAGAAATTGGTAATCAGCCTCGCTACCTAACCCCCCTTGGTATGGCTGATAACTTTCCAACAGGTGGCTTTAACATTAGTGAAATGGCATGGTATGCAAAAACTAAAATTGATGATTTAACCATTCATGCGCTACCTGCGCATCATTTTAGTAGTCGTGTTTTAGTGCCTTTTATTTATGAAGATAACAATAAAGACCTATGGAATGGCTGGTTACTTGAGCAAAGTGGCAGCACTTTATTTTTTGCAGGCGACACTGGTTATTCAAAACACTTTAACGATATACAGCAAAAATATGGCGATATCGATGTGTGCTTAATGCCTATTGCCTCTTATTACCATAAAGAGAACGGCAACTGGTACCGTTATGTACATACCACTCCTGAGGATGCATTAACCGCAGCACAAGCGCTTAACTGTAAAGTAATGATACCGTGGGGCTATGGTAACTCAAGTTGGAAGATGGGCGATCACAGCAGCCATTCAGCACTACTGCGCTTATTGCACATGCATAAAAAAATGGATTCGAAGATACCCCTGTATATTTTAAATGAAGGTGAAAGCATCCAGCTTTAGTTAGGGGCTGTTGACCTTTCAAGGTTAAATTTGCAGCAGTCTGTTTGGTATTTAGGCAAGGCAGAGCCTATGTAGTGTGGTTATTCCCCATAAATAAGCGATAACGTAGCATCAATGTCAAACAGGCGCTGCCCGAAGGGTTCTGCCTAGGGGCGATTTACTCTTTGTTGCCTACATGGATGTAGGTAAGGGGCGTGAGCAGGACGCGGAAGCTTTGCTTGGTTTTTACTTAGCCCACTAGGTTACAAACCTCGCGCCGCGATTAAATCGCACTTAGTTTGAACAAATATTAATCCGCAAAGGTCAACAGACCCTAGTCATTTACGTAAAATACGTTTACATAATTAGTAATAACCCCCTCGCTGAACTATCTTTAATTAACTAAACAGTCAGGGGGTTTTATGTTTCTTGTGCGACTCATTTACGCCAGTAAAATAAGCAGTGGTTTTGGGCCTGAAGATATAGAAAGTATTTTACAAAGTGCGCGAACCTATAATGTAAAAACAAATGTCACCGGCATGTTATGTTTTAGCAATGAGTACTTTTTGCAATACCTTGAAGGCTCCAGAACCTCTGTAAATAACACCTATCAGCAAATATTAAATGACAAACGCCACCACAATGTAATTATGCTCAACTATACCCAAATTCCCGAAAGAGAGTTTGAACAATGGTCAATGGGCTATGTGCCGCAATCACAGCTAACCGAATCACTGAATCTAAAATACTCAGGTAACATTGACTTTAACCCTTTTAAAATGTCGGGTGAAAGCGCGCATTTACTAATGCTGGCATTAAAAACAAGTATAGCTGGAGCAATAAGTTAATATAATAAATACACTATGAGATTGTTTTTGATAGCCATTTAAGCCAAGCTAAATCATCTTTAATTAATGAGATTATTAATGAAAAAAACACTACTCGCTTTTAGTTTGCTTTTTACCCAACCACTCATGGCTATTGAAGTTAGTCATACATCAACAGCTATTATAATTGATGGCGTCTCTGAAAGTACATGGGATAGCGCCACATGGCATCCTATGCCGCACCTAATGGATGGCGCACTTCCCTCATCAGAGGCCGATTTTAAAGGCCGCTTCCGTCTTCTATGGGATGAAAACTACTTGTATTTACAAGCAGATATTAGTGACGATGTGCTTATTGATACTCACCCAGATCCAACTGATAAATACTGGGACGATGATGCCTTAGAAGTGTTTATAGATAGTGATGCATCGGGTGGTAATCATCAGTTTAATCATACCGCGTTTGCTTATCATATTGGTCTTGATAACCAAGCCGCCGATTATGGGCCTGATAAAAAAGCGCATTTATATACCGACCACTTAGTTAGTAACTGGAAACGCAATACCACTGCGCCCTATAACATCACGTGGGAAGTGGCGATAAAACTCTACCCGAATGATTATCAACAAGGCGCACAAAACACACCGATTAAATTAACTGAAAAACACGTTATTGGTTTTATGCTCGCCTACTGCGATAACGATGGTAGCGAAGTACGTGAACACTTTATGGGCTCACACGAAGTACAGCCAGTGAACGGTGACAGAAACCGTGGATTTATAGATGCAGATGTATTTGGTAAAATCACTCTACTGCCAAAAAATAAGTAACTTCCAATAAGGTAATTGAAAACGTAGCTTGGGTTGAGCGAAGCGAAACCCAACGAAAACATACCCTACCAACAAAAACAGCTGCTTTTCATTATCGTCTGCTTTAAGCCCTGCCTCTTTTACTTTTCATTCCCTTCTCTTTGTGCAAACATTTTTAAGTGAATTATTCACAAAGAGGATAAGAGGCGCAGCGCTTTAAGAGGAAAAACACTATGTTGCATGGTTTATAAAGTCTAGCGGCTTTCACCCAATAGCCATATTAACAACCAAGCGATTCAATGACACTGTTCTAATTTGACAGCTGACGACTTATAGCTAACAGCGCTTGTTTTCATCCACAAAAAAGCCGCTGTATTTTGCAATACAGCGGCTTTTAAAATCATGATTCTAAATTAATAGATTATGACTTAGGCGCACGACCCGCACGTTTACGCTCATTTTCAGTCAAATGGCGCTTACGAATACGAATGTTCTCAGGTGTTACTTCTACTAACTCATCATCAGCAATAAACTCAAGCGCTTGCTCAAGTGAATAGTTAAGAGCTGGTGTTAGTGTTTGTGCTTCATCGGTACCAGATGCACGAACGTTAGTAAGTTGCTTACCTTTAAGCGCATTAACTGTAAGGTCGTTATCACGGCTATGAATACCGATAACCATACCTTCGTATACTTCAACACCGTGACCGATGAATAAACGGCCGCGCTCTTGTAAGTTAAATAATGCGTTAGTTAGTGCTTTACCTGTTGCATTTGCAATCATTACACCGTTCTTACGAACACCTAGCTCGCCACCTTTGTGCGGACCGTAGTGATCGAACGTGTGGTAAAGTAAACCAGAACCTGATGTTAACGTCATGAACTCAGTTTGGAAACCGATTAAACCACGGCTTGGGATCATAAAGTCCAAACGCATACGGCCTTTACCATCTGGGGCCATATCAGTAAGCTCACCTTTACGAAGACCAATTTGTTCCATGATAGAACCCTGGTGCTCTTCTTGACAGTCAATTGTTAGTGTTTCATACGGTTCTTCTAACACACCATTAACAGTACGTAAGATAACTTCTGGACGAGATACAGCTAACTCGTAACCTTCACGACGCATGTTCTCGATTAAGATACCTAAGTGTAATTCACCACGACCCGATACACGGAAGCTATCTGGGTTATCAGTGTCTGCAACGCGAAGTGCAACGTTGTGTACTAATTCTTTGTCTAAACGCTCACGGATATTACGTGATGTTACAAACTTACCTTCTTTACCACAGAAAGGTGAGTTGTTTACAGAGAACGTCATCGTTACTGTTGGCTCATCAACACTTAGTGGAGGTAATGCTTCAACGTTGTTAGGACAACAAAGCGTATCTGAAATCTTAAGCTCGCCAAGACCCGTTACCGTTACGATGTTACCAGCGTAAGCTTTGTCAGTGTCAATACGCTCAAGACCTAAGTAGCTTTGTACTGAACCAATTTTACCGTTACGTTTAGACCCGTCAGCGCTAATAACCGTAACTTGTTGGTTAGGTACAACTGAACCGCGTTTGATACGACCAATGCCAATTACACCTTTATAAGAGTTGTAATCAAGCTGTGAGATCTGCATTTGGAAGTCACCTTCAGGATCTGCATCCGGTGGTGATACTTCGTCAACGATCATCTTGAACATAGGTTCCATGTTATCAGATGCTTCGTCTAAATCTAATGTAGCCCAACCATTGATTGCTGATGCGTAGATTACTTTAAAGTCTAACTGTTCATCAGTTGCGCCTAGGTTGTCGAATAAATCAAAGATTTGATCCATAACCCAATCAGGGCGAGCACCTGGCTTATCAATTTTATTGATAACAACGATTGGCTTTAAGCCTTGCGCGAATGCCTTTTGCGTTACGAAACGCGTTTGTGGCATTGGACCTTCCTGAGCATCAACAAGTAGTAATACTGAGTCAGCCATCGAAAGTACGCGTTCAACTTCACCACCGAAGTCGGCGTGTCCAGGAGTATCTACGATATTGATATGGTAATCATTCCATGAGATAGCGGTGTTTTTCGCTAAAATGGTAATACCACGTTCTTTTTCAATGTCGTTTGAATCCATCACGCGCTCTTCATTACCGCCGCGTGTTTCTAATGTACCTGATTGCTCAAGTAGTTTATCAACCAGTGTTGTTTTACCGTGGTCAACGTGGGCGATAATTGCTATATTTCTTAACTTTTCGATGCTCATATATTCACTCAGAGAAATTGAATCTCATTGATCCTGCAGGGGCTATACGTTCTCACCTGCGCTTTCACGAGATGTCCCAGCATAGGATTTAAAAGGGCGCATATTATCCCCTATAAATGGAATGGATGAAAGTTTATCCAAAATAAAATTTCAAACTTTCTCAATAAAATAATTAACCCATTGTTTTAAAATAATTAATTATGATAATTAATTTTTAGATATTTATATAAAAAGATGGTTTTGGGTTAATTTAAAGCAACTTTACTGCGTATTTTGCATTTTCTTTGTGCTAGTCTAAGGTGATTAATTTACAAGCAATTATTGCTTTGTAAATATTGCACCATTTTGGAAAAATTACGCACTAAGATGGTGCTTAATCTATATCACCTTTATTTTATTTATATTTTTTTACATAAAAAACAAATAATTATAATAGTGGCACAAAATCAGCTTATAAGTATTCAACGTATCTAAGCAGCAATAATAAAACCCAATAGTTGGAGGACACATGTCACAATCGGTTTTAGATTTTATTAAAGAAAATGACGTTAAGTTCATTGATTTACGCTTTACTGACACAAAAGGTAAAGAGCAACATGTTTCTATTCCTCATCATCAAGTTGATGAAGACTTTTTTGAAGATGGAAAGATGTTTGACGGTTCTTCAATTGCTGGCTGGAAAGGCATCAACGAATCAGACATGGTGTTACTACCAGATGCAGATTCAATTAAACTTGACCCTTTCACAGAAGAAACAACACTAATCGTTCGTTGTGACGTGGTTGAACCTTCTACATTACAAGGTTACGAACGCGACCCTCGCTCAGTTGCTAAGCGCGCTGAAGAGTACATGCGCTCTACGGGTATTGCTGACACCGTTTTATTTGGCCCAGAACCAGAGTTTTTCGTATTTGACGACGTTAAATACAAATCTGACATGTCAGGTTCAATGTACAAAATTGATTCTAAGCAAGCAGCTTGGAACTCAGATAAAGAATATGCAGATGGCAACACAGGCCATCGCCCAGGTGTTAAAGGCGGTTACTTCCCAGTTGCACCTGTTGATGATTTCCAAGATTGGCGTTCTGCAACGTGCCTAGTTTTAGAAGAAATGGGTCAAGTTGTTGAAGCGCATCACCACGAAGTGGCGACTGCCGGTCAAAACGAAATTGCAACGCGCTTTAACACTATGGTGTTAAAAGCCGATGAAATCCAAGAAATGAAATATGTTATCCACAACATGGCTCACCTTTACGGTAAAACGGCAACGTTTATGCCTAAGCCGGTTGTTGGTGATAACGGTTCTGGTATGCACTGTCACCAGTCTTTAGCAAAAGATGGCGTAAACTTATTCGCAGGTGATAAATACGGCGGACTTTCTGAAGATGCACTTTACTACATTGGCGGTATTATCAAACATGCTAAAGCGATCAACGCTTTTGCTAACGCGTCAACTAACTCGTACAAACGTTTAGTACCTGGTTTTGAAGCACCGGTAATGCTTGCATACTCGGCTCGTAACCGTTCTGCGTCAATCCGTATTCCAGTGGTTCCATCTGCAAAAGGTCGTCGTATCGAAGTACGCTTCCCAGATCCAACAGCTAACCCATACCTTGCTTTCTCTGCAATGCTTATGGCTGGCCTTGACGGAATTAAAAACAAGATCCACCCTGGCGATGCTATGGACAAGGACTTATACGACTTACCTGCTGAAGAAGCGGCAGAAATTCCAACAGTTGCTTCTTCATTAGATGAAGCATTAGCTGCGCTTGATTCAGACCGTGAATTCTTAAACCAAGGTGGTGTATTCACCAATGACTTAATCGATGCTTACATCGCACTTAAGTCAAAAGAAGTTGAAAAACTTAACATGACAACTCACCCAGTTGAGTTTGAAATGTACTACAGCTGTTAATTTATTAACCGATAAATAATGTGTGTTTTAAGCCCGCTTTGCGGGCTTTTTTTATGGTAAATTTAACGGTTCTACACTAAAGTGAAGTTAGTTTAAACAATGCAGGATAGCTGGATGGTAGGTAAGATTTTGTTGCTATTAATAGCTTTAATGTTAAGCCTTAATAGCCATGCGAGCGATAAAAAAATTTACGCATGGAAAGACAAAAATGGGGTGCTGGTTTTTTCAGATACTCCTCAGCCTGGCGCTAAAGAGGTTAAACTCACGAGCCAACATCTCAGCATGCCCGCTACAAACACCGATATTCTTGATACTGCTCCTACTAAAACAGCAGTAAAGTTTAGTATTAGTATTTCATCGCCTGAACCAAACCAAACTATCAGGGAAAACACCGGCTCTGTGTATGTTTCAACTCAGATTGCGCCTCGGTTTGAAGCTGGATTTACCATTGGTTTATTTTTAAATGGCGTTGCCATTGGTGAACCTAGTGACACCACTACGCTGGCGTTAAGAGATGTAGAGCGCGGGCAACACACACTACAAGTTAAACTTTATAATAAACAAAACCAAGTAATTGCAACTAGCCCTGAGAGTGTATTTTTTATGCACCGTAAAGGCCTTAATATAGGTCGGTAATTGCAGTTAAGTACGTACAATTAGCGTATATTTTACTAAAAACCTTGCCTACCTCCCCAGGCGCACTAAAATGGTGCAATGATGATTAATAAAACACATTTTAGCCCAGAGCTACTGAATATAATTTGGCAAAACCAAACCACCGCCCTGATGTTACTTGATGAAAGCTTTAAGCTTATTTACGCTAACACCAGTGCCAGTGAATTACTTGGCTTAGGCGAAAAACGTTTGCTAGGACAAGCATTCGACGATTTATTTAACTACCATTCTATCGACTTAAAACGCATTGCACAGTACTCGTTAGTTGATGGTGTAGACTGCCACCAGCACAGAGCTGACGTGGTGTTTATCGATTCTCGCCATGCAAAATTAGCGGTGAGTACTCGGCGAATAAAACATAACGACACCTATTATATTTTATTTGAATGTCGACAAACCGATGACGAAATAAAGCATGACCAAGTCTCAAATCAAATGCATCAATACCAAGCTGCGCGTAACTTAATTCGCGGTTTAGCTCATGAAATTAAAAACCCGCTGGGTGGAATTCGCGGGGCGGCGCAATTATTGCAGTACGAGGGTGATCAACAAGAAAGAGATCAATGTGCAGAACTGATAATTGAACAAGCCGATCGGTTGCGTGAATTAGTTGATAAACTCCTTGGGCCTAACCAACTACCGCAAAAATCGTATGGCAATATACATCAAACATTAGAGTCGGTTGTTAAACTCAGTACGTTAGATAACAACCGCAATATTCGGTTAGTTAAAGACTACGACCCGAGTATTCCTGATGTTTATATTGATCAGAGCAAGGTTCAACAAGTGGTGCTAAACATTGTGCGTAATGCACAACAGGCATTGGTAGATGGTGGCGAAATAAAAATAAAAACACGGATTAATTATCAGCATCGTCGTCCGGGAAAAGCCCCTAAAAAGGCATTACTTATTCAAGTAATGGATAACGGCCCAGGTATTGATGCTAATTTACGCGACACCTTATTTTACCCTATGACCACTAATAAAGAAGGTGGCTCGGGACTTGGATTATCTATAGCGCAAACCTTGATTGATCAACATGATGGCTATATCGAATGCGATAGTTGGCCAGGACATACTGAATTTAATATTTATCTGCCATTTACAGATTAATACTTTGGAGTTTGCATGAAAACAGCTTGGCTTGTAGATGATGATGCCTCAATTCGCTTTGTACTAGAAAAAGCACTGACTCGCGCAGGGTTTGAAGTAGAAAGCTTTGCAGATGCGCAAAACGTTCTTAATGCACTAAAATTTAGTCAACCCAGTGTGTTAATTTCAGATGTAAGAATGCCGGGGATGGACGGGATGGCGTTACTTGAGCTGATAGCTGAGCAAACCCCTGGCCTACCCGTTATTATTATGACCGCACACTCTGATTTAGACTCAGCGGTTAATGCTTTTCAAAAAGGTGCGTTTGAGTACTTAGCTAAACCGTTTGATTTAAATGAAGCCGTTGCGCTAGTGGAAAGCGCCTATCGTGCTAATTCGACCAAAAAAACCAAACGAAAAAGCGCGCCACCCAAAAGCGCTCATATTATTGGCGAAGCCCCTGCTATGCAGGAAGTGTTTCGTGCTATAGGCAAACTCTCAGCATCCAGTATGAGCGTACTCATCAATGGTGAATCAGGTACCGGTAAAGAGTTGGTTGCCAGCGCCTTGCACAATCATAGCCCGCGTAAAGAAAATCAATTTATTGCTCTTAATATGGCCGCTATTCCTAAAGAGTTAGTTGAGTCTGAATTATTTGGCCATGAAAAAGGCGCTTTTACGGGGGCCGATAGCGTGCGTAAAGGGCGCTTTGAACAAGCCAATGGCGGTACCTTATTTTTGGATGAAATAGGTGATATGCCACTTGATGTACAAACCCGCTTGTTACGCGTATTAGCCGATGGCGAGTTTTACCGCGTTGGCGGCCATCAAAGTATAAAGGTGGATGTGCGCATTATTGCTGCCACTCACCAAAATTTAGAAGAGCTGGTAAAACAAGGTAAGTTTAGAGATGACTTATTTCATCGTTTAAACGTGGTTCGCTTACGCTTGCCGGCTCTACGCGAGCGCCCCGAAGACATAGAACGCTTAGCGCTACACTTTTTACATAAAAGTGCAAAAGACCTGCAAGTAGATAGTAAAGTACTTAGCCCTAAAGCGATTAAACAACTGTGTTTATTTAATTGGCCAGGAAATGTTCGCCAGCTTGAAAACACCTGTCGATGGTTAACCGTAATGGCACCTGGGGAGCTGATTGGTGAGCAAGATTTACCCCCTGAAATTATTGATAATGCCGCCGCAACTCAAGAAGGCGATTGGCTAGATTCATTTCAGCAATGGCTTAATCAAGAGTTTAAACAAGGTAAAGAAAATATTTGGCCGGATATTCAAGCCCAGCTGGAAACCCGCTTAATAAAAACAGCACTCGCTAATTGTTCAGGCCATAAGCAAGAAGCCGCGGTAAAAATTGGTTGGGGTCGCAATACGTTGACCCGTAAATTAAAAGAGCGCAATATTAGCTGATATTTTATAAGGCTAGCGCCCTAGGTTATTGATGAAGTTAATTGAAAACATCCCTTTGTTTAAGCAAATGGAAATTATAAATCGCTTAGAATTCTTTAAAGAGTTCACGCTTAATGAACGTCAAATTCTTTTAGAGTCGTTTGGATTATTATACTTAGTAAGTAAAAATCAGTTTTTATTTAAAGAGTTTGATAATGACAAGCGACTTTTTATTGTCCTCAGTGGCTCTTTGATGGTGTTTAAGCATAGTCACCTACTGGAACTGGGTAGTATAGAACCTGGTGAATTTATTGGTGAAGGCGCGTTTATTAATAACCGAGAGCGCAGCATTAATGCACGCGCCAAAGAAAATGCCATCGTACTGGCTATTACTGCCGACGCCCTTACCCGCCTGCCTAATGTTATACGCGAAAAAATTAAAGACCGTATTATTGAAGGAATGAGCCTGCGCATAGCTAAACTAAGCGAACATATAGAAACCCACGGTTAAATCAGTCCATATAAACAATTTGTAGTGAGCAATCAAGCCAACCGGGGGTGTTAACACTTGCGGTAAATGTGTAGGTATCTGACGGCTTGGCGCCAAAGGGGGTATTTACAAGCGGCTGCGAATGACTGTATGTTTGCGAATAGTCTTTATAATAAACAACAACATAACCATATAAATATTCCCAACTTAACCTCACGATTGCGCCACTTGGTAATGTAAACTCAACAGCTTCATTTGCAAATTTGACTGCTAAATCATTGTATTTATCTTCGCTGCAATGAGTTGTTCTCAGCTGTTTAGGCATAACAAAATTTCTATTGGCATCAGCATTTTTTAAATAAAAGCCTATATTGCCATCACCATAAAAATGATTTGAACGACTTGTATAATTAACTTGTGGCGCGTACCCTAACTCTTGCATTATAGCTGCAAGTTGCTCCGTCTCTTTGGGGTAAATTTTATCGCTTGAGAGTAGTAATGTGGCCTCACCAAAATCTGATGGGATTGCTAGTTCTACATATTCATAGGGAAGAGTTTGTGCATTTAGTGCAGCATCTAGCTGGTTGCGCTGTTCACCTTGCAAGTTTTCAATAAAAACATAAACAGTAGGTCGCTGGCACGCAGCTAATAAAAACACCAATATACATATTAAAATTCCATTTTTCATTATCACCCCCAAATGATTACAAGTGTAGTCTATAAGGGGGGATTTAAAATGGCAATTTAATTTATTTGGTTATTTAACCATGCATCAACACTCTGGCGATTATAAAGTACTTCATTAAATAAACGATGTCGTTCAAATACCAGCTCGCTTTGTTTGGTTTTAAGCCCGCTGACTAACTGACTGTGGGTGTCATTAAACTTGGAGATAACTGAAAAACCACGTTCAGTGTCTTCTTGTACCTGCTGAGCCAAATGCTTTCTAACATCATCAGCAGTTAACATATCTGAATTGTCTAAGCCCATTAGCTCTTTTTTCATCGCTAATCTTATGCCCATGTTTTACTCCACTGTTTATATTCAATCTCTTTTTACGACAGATATTGGCAATAAGCGCGCCAATGTGTAATTTTTTCACGCTAAGTGTAGTCTTGAATTACTTCAGTTTTTTTAAAGACAAATGAAAGAGGTAAAAAGTTTCATAAAAAATGCACAATCATCGCATCTAACAAACGCACTTTGGTGCAAAATAACCAGCTAGCCTTTATACTACAGCTAATGCCACCCCCACAGAGAAACATGATGAACGAAGAATATATAGAAATTGAATTAGAAGAAGAGCCTATAGAGCTTTGTAAATTATTAAAAGTATTAGATCTAGTTGAAGGTGGTGGCCAAGCAAAAAATCTAATTAGCGGTGGCTATGTAGGTGTTAACCATGAAATTTGTACAATTAAACGGAAAAAATTATACAGTGGCGATGTTCTTACATTTGATGGCGAGTTGTTCCAACTGACGCTAAGTGAAGATGCAACTCCTGCAGAGCGTCCTGTTATTGATGAAACAGTTACAGCAGAAAAAGCCGCGCCAGTAGCAACAACAGAGCCGGCTAAAAATAAGCGCAAACGTACTAAAAAACCTAAAGTGGATGAAAAAACGGGTCGTCGTCCTATTTCGTTTGGCTAACATTCGCTTACGTCATATGTATTATTAAAAGCCAGTTTGCATCACTGGCTTTTTTATTCTTTAATAGAATACCAATAATAAAAAATCGATGCTTACATGTCAGAAAACACTGCAAACCGCTGGATAAAACCCGTACTCATCAGCGCCCTGTTATGGAATATATTAGGTGTTTTTGCATTTATCATGCAGCTATTATTAACACCCGAAATGGTAAGTAAGCTCCCACAAGAACAACAACTTGCTTATAACAGCCAACCTCTATGGGCTACTTTAGCGTTTGCTATTGCAGTATTTGGCGGCGCATTAGGGTGCGTACTTTTATTATTCAAAAAGTCACTAGCCGCATTAACATTAATAATCTCTTTGGCAGCGGTTTTAGCTCAGCAATACTATAATTTTATAATTATTGATAGCATCAGCTTGTTTGGCGTTAGCGCTATTTTTATGCCTATTGCAGTGACCTTAATTGCGATTGCATTGGTGTATTTAAGTTTCCACTTAAAACAACTGGACTACTTTAAATAACACTTTTTTGAGTTTAGTTTTGTGGCCAATTATTACTCAGAGCATCCCTTGAATTTTAACTTTTGGCCTTCATCTCTATTTATATAACAGTCAAAAAAATTACACTGCATGGTATTTTTTTATCATGGTACACAGTTTGCAAACTACTACAGAGGTCACTTTTTCAAGAATATCAATCTAATTTATTGAAGGGACAAATAATGAAAAATAGTTTCGACACCCAACAACAGCTTACTATCAATGGCGAGCAATATCATATTAACTCGCTCATGGGACTTGGCGATAAAGCCAAACGCCTGCCTTTTTCGTTAAAAATATTACTAGAAAATTTATTGCGTAATGAAGATGGTGTGAATATTAAAGAGCAAGATATTCAGGCACTACTAGATTGGGATCCAAAGGCTAAGCCCTCGGCCGAAGTAGCCTTCACCCCTGCCCGCGTAGTAATGCAAGATTTTACCGGTGTCCCTGCTATTGTTGACTTAGCCGCCATGCGTGATGCGATGGAAAAGCTTGGTGGCGATCCTGCAAAAATAAATCCGCTTTCTCCGGCTGAACTGGTGATCGATCACTCAGTACAAGTGGATGGTTACGGTAAAGATGGCTCATTCGACTTAAATTCAAAACTAGAATATGAACGTAATAAAGAGCGCTACGAGTTTTTACGTTGGGGTCAAACCGCATTTGATAATTTAAAAGTGGTGCCACCAGCCACCGGTATTGTCCATCAAGTAAATTTAGAATACTTAGCACGTGTAGTGTTCAATGATACAAAAAACGGTAAATCGTTAGCTTATCCAGATACACTGGTTGGTACTGATTCTCACACAACCATGATCAACGGCCTAGGCGTACTCGGTTGGGGTGTAGGCGGTATTGAAGCCGAAGCCGCAATGCTTGGCCAACCTATTAGCCTACTTATTCCTCAGGTCGTTGGCGTTAAATTAAATGGCCGCTTACCTGAGGGCACTACAGCAACCGATTTAGTACTTACTGTTACTGAAATGCTGCGTAACCACGGTGTGGTAGGTAAGTTTGTTGAGTTTTATGGTGACGGGCTTGCCGACTTACCACTAGCCGACAGAGCGACTATTGCCAACATGGCACCGGAATATGGCGCAACCTGTGGTATTTTCCCTATTGATGATGAAACGATTAATTACTTACGCTTAACTAATCGTGATGAAAAGCAGCTTAAACTGATTGAAGATTACGCAAAACATCAAGGTTTATGGCGTAATGATGGCGATGAAGCACATTATACCGATAAGCTAGAACTAACTTTAGATGATGTAGTACCAAGTCTTGCTGGCCCGAAACGTCCACAAGACAGAATCACACTGGATAAAGCCGGTGATGTTATTGGTCAACACTTAAAAGACTTCCAAGACGAACGTATGGCACGTCGAGATAAAAGCGATGAAGAGCAAGCGCGTATTGAAAGTGAAGGCCCTACTACCAATCCTGACGAACCCACTGATGAAGCGCAGTTTATGGGCGCAGCAAAAGTTAACTTTAATGGCCAAGAGTTTGAATTAAACGATGGCGCCTGCGTCATTGCTGCAATCACAAGCTGTACTAATACCTCTAATCCAAGCGTAATTTTAGCGGCAGGATTAGTGGCTCAAAAAGCACGTCAATTAGGTATTAATGTAAAACCTTGGGTTAAAACGTCTTTAGCACCAGGTTCGCAGGTGGTTACCGATTACCTTGAAAAAGCAGGGTTGATGGATGATCTTGATGCGCTTGGTTTTAACTTAGTTGGTTATGGCTGTACCACCTGTATCGGTAACTCAGGCCCATTAGCGGATGAAATTTCAGAAGCTATTCAAAAACATAAACTAATTGTAAGCTCTATTTTGTCGGGTAACCGTAACTTTGAAGGGCGTATTCACCAAGACGTTAAAATGAACTTCCTCGCGTCGCCACCACTTGTAGTAGCTTATGCTATAGCAGGTAGAACCGATATTGATGTATACAACGAACCACTTGCGCAAGATAAGCATGGTAACGATATATACCTTAAAAATATTTGGCCAAGCGTTAAAGAAGTGAGTGAGCTTGTAAAAAATACGGTAACTAAAGAAATGTTCGAAAAAAGCTACGCCAATGTTTACGATGGCGACAGTCGCTGGCAAAAAATTCAAATACCTGATGGTAAGCTTTACGATTGGGATGCTGCCTCGACTTATATCAAAAAAGCGCCATTCTTTGATGGTATGAGTGTTGAACCACCGGGGATCCCAAAAATAGAAGGTGCGCGCTGTCTAGCTAAACTAGGCGATTCAGTGACTACCGATCATATTTCACCAGCAGGTGCGATTAAAGCGGAGGCACCCGCAGGACTTTACCTGCAAGAAAATGGGGTAGAAAAAGCACAGTTTAATTCTTATGGTTCTCGCCGTGGTAATCACGAAGTAATGATGCGTGGTACGTTTGCTAATGTGCGCCTTAAAAACTTACTAGCCCCTGGTACTGAGGGCGGTGTAACCCGCACTCAACCTGACGATAAGCTAGAGAGTATTTATGATGCGGCAATGGCATATCAAGAGAGTGGAACACCATTAGTGGTTCTAGCAGGTAAAGAATATGGTACCGGCTCCTCACGAGATTGGGCTGCAAAAGGCTCATTACTACTCGGTATTAAAGCTGTGATAGCACAAAGCTATGAGCGTATTCACCGCTCGAACCTGATTGGTATGGGCGTGCTTCCTTTACAATTTAAAGAAGGTGAAAGCCATGAATCACTAGGCTTAACTGGGCAAGAGCAATTTGATATTCAAGGGTTATACGATAAAACCGACGAAGTCAGTGTGATTGCGACTAACAGTGAAGGTAAACAAGTTAGCTTTAGTGCCGATGTGCGTATTGATACTCCGAAAGAGTGGGATTACTACAAACATGGCGGTATTTTACAGTACGTACTGCGCAATATGCTCGACTAACTAGGCATTAAACAAGGTAGCTTAAAAGCCTAGCTCAGCAATGAGCTGGGCTTTTTTACATTCGCTATAGAAGTAAATATTGATACACCCTTGCGCTAAATCAATGTTGCTCTATCAAGATACCATACACTAAGAAGACACGCTGCGCAGAGGTCACCATGTCTTCAATAGTAATGATAAGACTACTTAAAACATCTATTTTGCTTGGGTTATGCCTGATTGTGACAGGCCATGTATTAATTGTATCGAGCTACTTTACCAGCCAGTACGGTATTAAAGGCATTATTACTGCAGCAGCGTGTATTGCAATTGGTGTGTTTTTATCACTGCCAACTAAAATTTATTTAACCATATTATTAATGGAAGCAGAAAAGCGCTACTTGAAATCGCAGTAACCCCCTAGGGCTAAAAGCCGCTGAAACTTTCGACTTCTTTACTGCGTTGCTCAATTCTCTTTTTGGCTTTTTCAGCATCTTCAAACAACTTATTAATTGACTCACTGTTGTATATTTCAGGCGCTCGCTGAGGAAAAGGTTTTGCCGCAGATTTAGCACTGCCACTTAATATAGCCGTATCTTCGGCTACCACAACATTAATATCTGCAGGGTCAAGGTGCACTTCAATACTCTTGCCATTTTTATTTGGCACATCGGAGAAATGCCACTGCCCTTGCTCATCTTGCCACTTATAAATTTTACTTTGAGAGTCAGATGCTAACGGTGACGATGTGATTTTATCTCCTACTTTTTTAAGCTCAAGTGTGAGCTGTTCGAATGTATTAGATGAAAGCGCTACCACTTTATCTTTAATAGAAAAAGATTCATTTTTAATCAATGAGCTGGTGAGCCAAGGTTGCCCATTTGGCTTTTTAAGATAAAACAAAGAGATAAGAGCAATGACCATTACTGATATTGCTAAGTAAGTAAAGTATTTCATAGCGTTCCTGCTGTAAATTTAATCCTTTATTATCATTAATATAATAAAAAAACAGCAGTCAGGCAATTATTTTCCACAAAATAAAAACGCAGCTTTAGCTGCGTTTTTAAATTTATAGCTTTGAATAATAAGGTAATTAAATTCCATCACCATCAATATGCAAGCCACACTCACGGTTCAGCCCAAAAAAGCGGGTTTCTTCTTCGCTCATTCCTGGCTCTAATTTACGCGTAGTGTGTACATCACCCATAGACACATAACCTTGCTCCCATAATGGGTGGTATGGCAGATCATGTTTAGTGAGGTATTGGTACACATCACGATTATTCCACTCAATAATAGGGTACACTTTTACTGTACCCCGGCTGATTTCTAAAACTTGTTTTTCAGCACGGCTCGACGATTGATCTCGACGCAAACCACTAAACCAAGTGCTCGCGTTAAGCTCTTTTAAAGCACGCGTCATTGGCTCTACTTTATTGAGCTGGTTGTATTGCTTAATACCTTCTTCACCTAGCTCCCATAGTTTTCCAAATTTAGCCTCTTGCCATGCAGGGCTCAACTGCGCTTTATACACTTTTAAATTAAGTGATAACTGCGAAGTCATTTGCTCTATAAACTGATAGGTTTCTGGAAATAGATAACCCGTGTCTGTTAATACAACAGGTATATCGGGGCGCTGTGATGTCATTAAATGCAACATTACCGCTGCTTGAATACCAAAACTCGATGATAAAAACGCGGTGTCAGGCAAGAGCTCTAACGCCCATGCAACGCGCTGCTCAGCACTCATGTTAGCCAGCAAACCGTTCGCATCAGCTAACATAGCCTGTTGGCTTTGCTTATCTAGCTGTAATATGTTTTTAAATTCACTCATGGTCAATTTTAAACCTCACCAGCGCGGTGCGCTGCTTTTAAATTATGCGTAAAAATCGGTAACAGATACTTTTACTTCTGCAACAATACCCTTGCGAATAACAAAATCACCAAAGCATTCGCCTTCATTGCGCTCACTAACCCATTGCCCAATCAGCTTATCAAATGCCTCTAGGTAAACTTCTTCGCCCACATTTTCAAGATAAAGCTTAGGGATACGCGTACCCTCCGTATTCCCGCCAAGGTAAACATTGTACTTACCTGGGCCTTTACCTACTAATCCAGCTTCAGCTAGCATGGCACGACCACAGCCGTTAGGGCAACCAACCACACGCATAATAATGCTGTCATTTGGTACTCCATGCTTAGCCAATAAGCCTTCTATTTTTTCAATTAAACTCGGTAAGTAACGCTCGGCTTCAGCCATCGCTAAAGGACAAGTGGGCAGTGACACACACGCCATTGAGTTTTTACGTTGCTCAGTGTCTTTGTCATCAATCAAACCGTGTTCACGCGCTATTTTTTCAATGATTGCTTTTTGATCCGCAGGCACACCGGCAATAATTAAGTTTTGATTGGCGGTCATGCGAAAATCACCTTGATGAATTTCTGCAATCTTACGACACCCTGTTTTCAGTGGCTTATTGGGGTAATCTAAAATACGACCACTTTGAATAAAGAGCGTTAAGTGATGTTTACCGTCAATGCCTTCAACCCAACCAATACGATCCCCTCGATGAGTAAACTCATAAGGGCGGCTTGGTGCAAAACTCACGCCTGCACGTTTTTCAACTTCTGCTTTAAATACATCAGACCCAACACGGTCAAGTGTGTATTTAGTTTTTGCGTTTTTACGGTTAGAACGATTACCCCAATCACGCTGAACAGATACCACGTGCTCAGCAATTTTTAAGGTATCTTCAAGGGCAATAAAACCAAAATCATCGGCTTTTCGTGGATACGTTGCAGTATCACCATGGGTCATGGCAAGGCCACCCCCTACTAGCACGTTAAAACCAACTAATTTACCGTTATCAGCAATCGCCACAAAGTTTAAGTCGTTTGCATGAACATCCACTTCATTATTTGGTGGAATTGTTACAGTGGTTTTAAACTTACGCGGTAAATAAGTTGAGCCTAAAATTGGCTCTTCTGTGGTTTCGCTTTTTTCGCCATTGAGCCAAATCTCTGCATACGCTTTGGTTTTAGGTAATAAGTGTTCAGAAATCTTTGCCGCCCACTCATACGCCTCCTGGTGTAACTCAGACTCAACAGGGTTAGTGGTACAAAGTACATTTCGGTTCACGTCACCGGCAGTTGCAATAGAATCAATACCCACGCTATTAAGTAATTGGTGCATACCTTTAATTTCAGGTTTTAATACACCATGAAACTGAAATGTTTGGCGCGTAGTTAAACGAATACTGCCATAGCTGGTTTTCTCCCCAGCAAACTTATCAATTGCTAACCATTGCTCGGGCTTAATAATGCCGCCAGGCATACGCGCACGCAGCATGACATTATGTAGTGGTTCTAGCTTTTGCTTAGCACGCTCAGGACGAATATCGCGGTCATCTTGCTGGTACATGCCATGAAAACGAATTAACTGGAAATTATCGGCAGTAAAACCACCGGTAATTTCATCTTTTAAATCTTGCGCTATAGTGCCGCGTAAAAAGTTACTTTCTCTTTTTAAACGTTCGTTATCAGAAAGCTTTACGGTTTTATCTTGTTCGCTCATTTTAAATCCTAAATTTGTTACAGTGACGGCTGTTAGCTTTTAATAAAATAAACAACGTGCACTTAATACACGTCTTTCTGATAGCGATTTGCGCTACGCAAATCTTTTAAGTATTGATCGGCTTCTTCATTACTTTTGCCGGTATTTTCTGTAATGATATCAATTAAGGCATTGTGTACATCTTTAGCCATACGGTTTGCATCGCCACACACATAAAAATGAGCACCCGCTTCTAACCAGTCAAATACTTCTTTTGAGTTTTTACGTAACTTGTCTTGCACGTAAACTTTTTCTGCTTGATCACGGCTAAACGCCACATCTACTTTACTCAATAAGCCTGATTTTAAGTAACCTTGAATTTCTACTTGGTATAAAAAGTCTTGGGTAAAGTGTGGGTTACCAAAAAACAGCCAGTTTTTACCCGTAGCCTCTCGCGCATCACGTTCTTGTAAAAAAGCACGGAACGGTGCAATACCTGTACCTGGCCCTACCATGATGATCGGTGTGTCATCATTTACTGGTAAGCGGAAGTTGTCGTTATGTTCACTAAATACTTTTACTTTACAGCCTTCTTGCGCACGGCGTGCTAAATAGCCTGAACAGCCACCTAAATGCTCTGTGCCAAACGCTTCAAACTCAACCAATGCAATAGTTAAATGCACTTCGTCCTCAACCTCGCTTTGGCTAGAAGCAATTGAATATAAGCGCGCTTGCAGTTTACGTAGGCAATCAACCAGTGTTTGCGCCTCTAATTTAGCTGGGTTTTGTGCAACCACATCAAAAATTTGGCGAGGCTCAATATATTCGCGCATTGCGGCTTTATCTTCCACAAGCTTAAGAAGTTCAGGCGTGCCTGTAGCCGTGGCGTACTTTTCAACAAACCCAGGGTACGATTGTGTCAGCTCTAGTTTTTCAATTAAGGCATCACGCACGCTAAGTTCTTCATCGCCAAGTTTAACGCGGCTAGTTGGATCAATTTGCGTTTGCGCTAGTAGCTCATCTACACGGGCTTCATCATTTAAAAAGTAAATGCCTAACGAGTCACCCGGCGTATAGGTAATGTCAGAGCCTTCAAGTGAAATTTCAACATGGCGTACATCTTTGGTTGAGTCACGACCGGTAATTTTTTGCACTAAGCTTAGCTCTGCCGCAAACGGGTTTTGCTTAGTGTATTGGCTAGCCGCTGTCGTGGGCGTGCCAAATGGCATTGATACAACTTGGCCGCCTGTGGCATCTTGCTGAGCTTTTAAATCTGGTTCAAACGCATTTAACGCGCCCTCAATCCAAGTGGCGGCTTCATCATCGTAATCAACGTCTAGGTCGGCACGTTGATAAATAACCTCTGCACCGAGTTTAGTTAAACGCTCTTCAAAGTCTTTAGCGGTTTGACAGAAAAATTCATAGCTAGAATCACCTAAACCTAATACCGCGACTTTAACGCCATCAAGCTTTGGCGCTTTTTTGGTAATTAAAAATTCGTACAGTGTTTCGGCATCTTCAGGTGGCTCACCTTCACCATAAGTCGATACAACAACGGTTAAAAACTTTTCTTTTTTCAATGCGGTTGGCTTGTAATCTGACATGCTAACCAGCTTTGCAGCTAACCCACGAGATTCAGCTTGCTCTTTAAGCTTAGTCGCCACCGCTTTAGCGTTACCTGTTTGTGAACCATACAAAATAGTAAGTACTGCTGCCTCAGAAGTTGCCGGTGTACCTGCAATTGGCGCACCTAGCGCTGCTGAATTAGCATTAGCAGCCAAATAGCCGCTAACCCACGCTTGCTGAATTGGATTAAGCTCAGCCACTAAACCTTGTAGCTTTTGTACTTGCTCTTGCGAAAGCGGACTTGCTAGCGCATTGAGTTGACCTAACAACATGAATTTTTCCTCATAACCCTGAACGTTAAACACAATGCTTGTTCACATTGTTTAAAATGAGTGCCACCTCATTCAGAAGGTTCTGTTGAGGTTAATTGAGTATGCAGGATAGCCGTCTAAGCATAGATAAAAAAAGAATAGAATCTGCTTTGATATTCCATTTAGTTATTAATCTAGTTAAAAACCAGTGAAATTAACCTAAAGGGTTTTTATTGCCTTTTATGAAATTCTAATTTAACAATTTTGTAACCTTTATAATCTAATGTATATTGCTTAAAACTATAAAATAGGAACACCTATGTTACACGGCATATATAAAAACAAATTACTTTTGAGCGCGTTGTTATTGAGCTCTTTGCCTGCGATGGCTAATGTGGTTAATGGCAACTTTGAACAATGGACAGGCAACACCCCACAAGCATGGACGGTGATTGATAGCGGTATTAACGTATCTGCCAACAGCGCAGTCGTGAGTACAGGCTTACAAGCAGCAGCGATTAGCGTAAATACTGGCACACAAAGTAACACTGACTTTTTACAGCAAGTCGCGGTGGAAATGGGTGAAACTTATGAATTTTCAGTGGATGTGTATCATACCGAAGGTCATCTTAAGGCCCGTTTGTTCATAGATGGTTATCAAGGCTACTCAAACCCTGCTTTAACAAACCAGTGGCAAACCATAACTTACAGCTATACCGCTGATAGTAGTAAAACGATTGATGTCGGTTTACGCTTTTACGATACAAGCGGCTTTGATGGTAGTGAGTTAGTTTATGTTGATAACTTCTTACCTAATAATGATAGCGGCGGTGGTTCTCCAAGCTGCGCAGATAACAGCCTTACTTTTAACCTAACCACAGATAACTATGGCGAAGAAACCAGTTGGCAAATAACGCACAACCAGGCTGGTATAGTTGCAAGCGGCAGTGGATATACTGCCAACACCCAATATACCGAACAATTATGCGTAGCCGATGGTGAGTATACATTTACTATTAATGACAGCTATGGCGATGGTATTTGCTGTTCATATGGCAGTGGTAGCTACGCCTTGAATAATGAAGCCACATTGCTTGCCAGTGGATCAAGCTTTCAATCAAGTGAGTCTACCGCATTCTCATTAGGTGAGACTCAGCCAACACCGACGCCAACCGGCTACTATGTGACAACCCAAGGCTTAACTGGATACACGCTAAAAACTGAGCTTTATAACATTATTAATAACCATAACGCTCAAGGGTATTCTGCTATTTGGAGTTTTTACGACGCATCAGCACGCGATAAATACTTTGAAAATGATAACAGTATTTTAGACATGTACAGTGAAAAGCCAAATGGAGTAGATAGCTACACTTATACCGCTGTAAGCGATCAGTGTGGCACCTACAATAGCGAAGCCGATTGTTATAACCGTGAACATTCATTTCCTAAAAGCTGGTTTGGCGGTACCATAGAACCAATGAACTCTGATGTTCATCATATTTACGCCACTGACGGCTATGTAAATTCAAAGCGTAGCAACTTCCCGTTCGGTGAAGTGGCCAGCGCTACGTTTACATCAACAAACGGCAGCAAACTAGGTTCTGCAAGTAGTGCGATTAATTACACTGGTACTGTATTTGAGCCTATTGATGAATTTAAAGGTGACTTTGCTCGCGCTTATTTTTACATGGCAACCCGTTATCAAAACGTAATTGGTGCTTGGCAAAATAACACCGCAGCTAGTAATGACGTGCTTAATGGCACCAGTACCCAAGTATTTGAAAGCTGGGTTGTGGCCATGTTGTTAAAGTGGCACAGCAACGATCCTGTTAGCCAAATGGAATTAGACCGCAACCAAGCAGCTTATGAGTTTCAAGGTAATCGTAACCCGTATATCGATCACCCTGAATTTGTTGAGATGATTTGGTAATAGCTTGGTTATAACTTTTTAGCCCCAGCATTAACTGGGGCTTATTAATAACTGTACTTTTTGTTTGGCAATAAGTGACGCTACATACTGCTTTTCTAAATCCCACGGATGATGCTTCCAGCCCTTAAAACCAAAACCGATAATATGCACCTGTGTTTGCTGCTTTAAAAAGTGCTCAATGGCTAACATTCCCGAACTGGGTGTTTTAGCTTTAAAAGCAGGTTTGCCAAACGTATATAAGTGTTTTAATAATACTGTTTTATCGTGCTGGGCGATTCGACTCACGTTTGCATGCGGGCTATATTTACGTATTATTTCATCGCCATGGTCAATACAGCCCCTGCGGTTAATTAACTTATAAAAAGGTTGAGTAAATAAGTTAGGTTTTGGGTCAGTGATCATGACATTTTTCAGCTGCGTTATATCTATATCTGGAAACGCTGCGCAAAGCATTGCGCCTTGCTTACCTCTTCCTACTAGCCATAAATCAGTACATTTTCGGCCTAAGTATGCAGGCATGTTTGCACACATATTAAAGCGCACCACTCTATCAAAGCTATTTAGGGCTTTACTTACATCCTTTTCGACGGGGCCATTACCTATAATTAACACTGTTTGCTTAGCCATACTACGCTCTTTGTACCTTTATTAGCGCATACTAACGTGCCCGCCACACTTTACCAGCAAACTTATATTAAACTTTTTTTGCAGCCACACACTGTACGGTAAATTAACAGGCGTTACTTTTGATTTAAGGCCTGCTCTGCACGCTTTATTGATTCGTAGCGTTTGCCTGTAATTTTTATCAGCCATACTTTATCTGTAAAGGTGCGGCTTAAATACACTGTTTGCCCATTTGGTATTTGCGGCATAAAGGAAGAAATAGATTCCCACTTGCCATCAACCTGCTCTTTTAACTTCAAGCTACTCTCACTAAAATAGCTAGATAAAAATTAACTACTTTAGTGAGAGTAGCTGATAAAATTTTTGTGAATATATCAATTTTAAACTGTGATAAGCTCAATTTAGAACTCAAAATATACATTTATTAAAAGTGAAATAATTAATGAGCACATCCTCTGTTTTGGTAAGCTTAGCACCGTCTGTTATTGCTATAGTTAGCATGTTAGTTTCAATGATTAGTGCGATGATTGCTTGGCGCATGCGCCAACATACGGAAATAATCCAATTAATTGAATATAAAAGGATCATAAGAGTTACATCTGCACATATAAATTCGCTATGGAATGATGTTATACAAGAAGCTAACTTAGCAAAAGTAAAATCATCAACACTTAACGTCGATCAAAATTATTTAGAAAGAATAGAGTCAGCAGGTAATAGAGCTAAGAAAGGTCAAAAAAACTTCGCCAAAATGATTGCTGAATACAAGGAAAGAGAAAGAGATCTCACGATTAAAGATGCTGTGGAAGAAATCCTAATTCTTGAAGAAGTGAAAATTAGCGTGGAAGGAGATTTACAAAGGATAAGAAACGAATTTGGGAGGGCGTTCAGAATTCTGTGTCAGCCTAAGTTGCTAAATATCTAGCACACCATCTAACCTACCTTCGAAGTGGATGGCCAATTGCGACAATGTCAGATTCCAATTATGGATTGGCATTGTCCATTTCTTCGAGGCATTCAATATGCCTGCATACAATAATTTCATCAAGCTGTTTTCATTAGGGAATGCTCCCTTAGTCTTGGTGAGTCGTCTAAACTGACGATGTACAGCTTCAATTGCATTTGTGGTATAAATAGCTTTTCGCACGTAATCTGGATACTTGAAGTAAACCGACAGATTGCCCCACTTTCGACGCCAAGACTCGATAACGATAGGGTATAACTTGCCCCATTTGGCATCTAATTCGGTAAGAGCGGCTTCTGCTGCATCTTTAGTGGCTGCCTTATAAACGGGTTTCAAGTCAGCCATAAACTCTTTTTGGTGCTTTGAAGCAACATACTTCATCGAATTACGAATTTGATGAATAACGCACTCCTGCACTTCGGCGTCAGGATAGATTGTTGCTATTGCTTCAGGGAAGCCTTTTAGTCCATCAACACAGGCAATTAAAATATCGGATACACCACGATTATGTAAATCTGTTAATACTGATAGCCAATAGTTAGCCCCTTCACTTTCAGAGATATATAAACCAAGTAACTCTTTGCGGCCCTCGATATTGACACCTAGTACGGTATAAATAGCCTTACTCACGTAGCGCCCATTTTCTTTAATCCTATAATGAATGGCATCAAGCCAGATAAACGGGTAAAGCGTGTCTAAGCTGCGCGCTTGCCATGCTTTAAGCTCTGGTATCAGTTGGTCTGTTACGGCAGTGATGGTGGCCTCTGATACCTCAACGCCATACATATCCTGTATGTGGCCTCGAATATCTCGATAGCTCATACCTAAAGCAAACATAGATAGGATTTTCTCATCAATTTCAGGCGTTAACTTGGTTTGGTTCTTTTTAACAAGCTGAGGTTCAAACGAACCTGAACGATCTCTGGGCGTTTCAAGTTCGAATTGACCTATGGATGACTTAACTGTTTTTTTGGTTGAACCATTTTTACGGTTAACTTGGGTCTCAGATTCTAAATGCTGCTCTAATTCAGCTTTAAGAGCCGCTTCGGTGAGTTGTTTAATTAATGGTGTTAGAACACCGTCTTCGCCAGTAAGGCCTTTACCAGCTTGAAGTTCAGCTAATGCTTTGTTGAAGTCGAAAGATTGAGTCATGTGTCACTCCTGTTTTCTTAATAATACTGAAATGACACAGATTTCTAAACACTACCGAATTTGGTTTTTACTTAGATTAATTGTTTAATCAAAGTAAATGCAAATCAGTGGGTGTAACTTTTATAAGAAAGTTCTATTTTTTATATTTATTCACCGCTTTCTTCCTTTTAAGTTTTTGTAAGTCTCAACCCAAACTAAGGCGCTTCACTTCACTGCGAGCAGCTGACGACTTAAAGCTTCAAACTTACAGCTTTTTTAAACACAAACAAAAAGCCCCAGCTAATGCCGGGGCTTTTCATAAAACAGACTTAATTAAAAATTAAGCTTGTTTTGGACGTTCAACAACATCTACCAAAGTCCAAGATTTGTTCTTAGAGATTGGAGCGCATTCACGGATAGTAACTACGTCACCCGCTTTTGCAGTGTTATTTTCGTCATGTACGTGTAACTTAGTCGTACGTTTGATGAATTTCCCATAGATTGGGTGCTTCACGTAACGTGCGATAGCAACAGTGAAAGACTTTTCCATCTTGTCGCTGATTACACGGCCTTGAAGAGTACGAATTTTATCGCTCATTATTGACCTGCCTTCTGGTTAATAATTGTTTTTACACGCGCGATATCGCGACGTACTGTTCTTAGCGTGTGTGTCTGAGCTAACTGACCAGTGCTTGCTTGCATGCGCAGGTTAAACTGCTCACGAAGAAGACCTAGAAGTTCAGCATTTAGCTCTTCTACGCTTTTATCTTTTAGTTCGCTTGCTTTCATCACATTACCGTCCGAGTTACGAAAGTTGTTTTGAATGGCAGTTTACGAGCAGCAAGGTTAAACGCTTCACGAGCAAGCTCTTCTGAAACACCTTCCATTTCGTAAAGTACTTTACCAGGCTGAATTTCAGCAACCCAATATTCAACAGAACCTTTACCTTTACCCATACGAACTTCAAGAGGTTTTTCTGTGATCGGCTTGTCAGGGAAGACACGGATCCAGATTTTACCTTGACGTTTCACGTGACGCGTCATAGCACGACGAGCTGCTTCGATTTGACGAGCAGTCATGCGGCCACGACCAGTAGCTTTCAAACCGAAAGTACCGAAGCTTACTTTGTTACCGTTTTGCGCTAGACCACGGTTGCGGCCTTTATGCATTTTACGGAATTTTGTACGTTTTGGCTGTAACATTACTCGCTACCTCTACTTAGCACTTTTTTTGGCTTTCTTTGGTGCGCGTTTAGCTGGCTTCTCTTGCTCTTGTACTAGTGGTAAACCACCAATAACTTCGCCTTTGAAGATCCAAACTTTAACACCAATGATACCGTAAGTGGTTAAGGCTTCAGAAGTTGCGTAGTCGATATCAGCACGAAGAGTATGTAGAGGTACACGACCTTCACGATACCATTCTGAACGTGCGATTTCTGCGCCGCCAAGACGACCGCTAACTTCAACTTTAATCCCTTTAGAACCGATGCGCATTGCATTTTGTACCGAACGCTTCATAGCGCGACGGAACATAACACGACGCTCTAGCTGAGAGGCAATGCCGTCTGCTACTAGTTGTGCATCTAGTTCTGGTTTACGTACTTCAGAAATATTAATCTGAGCAGGTACACCAGCGATTTTAGTTACCGCTTGACGTAATTTTTCTACGTCTTCGCCTTTTTTACCGATAACAACACCCGGACGAGCCGTGTGAATAGTTACTCGGATAGATTTTGCTGGACGCTCAATAACGATTTTAGACACAGAAGCCGCTTTTAATTCCTTAGTAAGGAATGTACGTACTTTGTGATCGCCAAAAAGCTGTGCAGAGAAATCTTTTGAATTCGCGTACCAGGTAGAAACCCAAGGTTTAGATATACCTAGGCGAATACCAGTAGGATGAACTTTTTGTCCCATTACTTATATCTCCTAGCTATCTGAAACCACAACAGTGATGTGGCTTGTACGCTTAAGGATGCGGTCTGCGCGTCCTTTAGCACGTGGCATAATACGTTTCATTGTTGGACCATCGTCCACAAAAATCGTTGTTACACGTAGCTCATCAATGTCAGCACCTTCGTTATGCTCTGCGTTAGCAATAGCAGACTCAAGTACTTTCTTAACTAATACAGCCGCTTTTTTCGGGCTGTACGCCAGGATTTCTAGTGCGCGATCGACAGGTAACCCGCGGATCTGATCTGCAACTAGACGTGCTTTTTGCGCCGAACCAGAGGCGAATTTATGTTTAGCTAATGCTTGCATTTATCTTCCCCTCTTAACGTTTCTTCGCTTTCTTATCCGCAGCATGGCCACGGTAAGTGCGAGTTGGTGCAAATTCACCTAGTTTGTGACCGATCATTTCGTCAGAAACGAAAACTGGTACATGCTGGCGACCATTATGGACAGCAATGGTCAATCCGATCATGTTAGGTATGATCATTGAACGACGGCTCCAAGTTTTAATTGGCTTCTTTTCACCGCTTTCCAAAGCTTTCTCTACCTTCTTCAGCAAGTGTAGGTCTATAAAAGGACCCTTCTTGAGAGAGCGTGGCATGGCTATTCCTCAATATTACTTAGTACGACGACGTACTATAAATTTATCCGTACGCTTGTTCTTACGCGTCTTAGCACCTTTAGTCGGCTTACCCCATGGAGACACAGGATGACGACCACCAGATGTACGACCTTCACCACCACCGTGTGGGTGATCAACCGGGTTCATGGCAACACCACGAACTGTCGGACGAATACCACGCCAGCGATTTGCACCTGCTTTACCAAGTGAACGAAGCATATGCTCAGCATTGCCTACTTCACCTAGCGTAGCACGACAGTCAGCTTCAACTTTACGAACTTCGCCTGAACGAAGACGTAATGTTACATATTGACCATCACGAGCAAGGATTTGAACGTATGCACCAGCAGAACGTGCAATTTGAGCACCTTTACCTGGTTTAAGTTCTACGTTGTGAACAGTCGAACCTACAGGCATATTACGCATTGGTAATGCATTACCAGGTTTGATTGGTGCATCAACACCAGACTGGATTGCATCGCCAGCTTTTAAGCCTTTTGGTGCGATAATGTAACGACGCTCACCGTCTGCATATAATACAAGAGCGATGTTTGCGCTACGATTTGGATCATATTCTAAACGCTCAACAGTGGCTGGAATGCCATCTTTAGTACGTTTAAAATCGATTAAACGGTAATGCTGCTTATGACCACCACCGATATGACGAACCGTAATACGACCATTGTTATTACGACCACCTGATTTAGAGTTTTTCTCTAATAGTGGTGCGTAAGGTTTACCCTTATGTAAATCTGGGTTAACCACTTTAACTAGGTGACGACGACCCGCAGAAGTTGGCTTACACTTTTGAAGTGCCATAATTCTAACTCCCCTTATTACTCGGCGCCGCCGACAAAGTCCAGCTCGCTACCTTCTTTAAGAGTAACGTAAGCTTTCTTCCAGTCGCTACGACGACCGAAACGCATGCCAGTACGTTTTGTTTTACCCTTAACGTTAAGTGTGCGAACACCAGTTACTTCTACTTCAAAAAGCTTCTCAACTGCCGCTTTAACTTCAGCTTTAGTTGCGTCATTTGCTACTTTGAAAACAATCGTGTTGTTTTCTTCAGCAGCGATTGTGCTTTTTTCAGAGATGTGTGGAGCAAGGATCACTTTTAAAAGACGTTCTTCACGGATCATGCTAGCGCCTCCTCAAGTTGCTTAACAGCAGCAGCTGTAATTAGTACCTTGTCGAAAGCAATTAAGCTTACAGGATCGATACCAGCTACATCACGTGTGTCAACCTTGTACAGGTTACGTGCCGATAAGAAAAGATTTTCATCTACTTCTTCAGTCACGATAAGAACATCTTTAAGCTCAAGTTCTTTAAGCTTAGCAACTAGTTCTTTAGTTTTTGGTGCTTCAAGACCAAAACTTTCAACAACGATTAAACGCTCTTGACGAACTAATTCAGATAAGATGCTTTTGATCGCACCGCGGTACATTTTACGGTTTACTTTTTGGCTGTGGTCTTGTGGTTTAGCTGCGAAGCTAACGCCACCTGAACGCCAAATTGGACTACGGATTGTACCAGCACGTGCACGGCCAGTACCTTTTTGAGCCCATGGTTTTTTACCACCACCGCTTACTTCAGAACGTGTCTTCTGAGCACGAGTACCTTGACGAGCACCTGCTGCGTATGCAACAACTACTTGGTGTACTAATGCTTCGTTAAACTCACGTCCAAAAGTAGCTTCAGAAACTTCAAGAGCGCCAGAAGCGTCTTTAATTGCTAATTCCATCACTAAATCTCCAGGACTTATGCTTTAACAGCTGGTTTAACGATAACGTCACCGCCGATAGCGCCAGGTACTGCACCTTTAACTAAAAGCAGGTTACGCTCAGCGTCAACGCGAACTAGTTCAAGGTTCTGAGTTGTTACTTGCTCATTACCCATTTGACCGGCCATTTTCTTACCTTTAAACACCTTACCAGGTGATTGGTTTTGACCGATTGAACCAGGAGCACGGTGAGATAGAGAGTTACCATGTGTAGCGTCTTGCATGCTGAAATTCCAGCGCTTAACACCACCTTGGAAACCTTTACCTTTAGAAGTACCGGTTACGTCAACTTTGTTGATTTCGTTGAATAATTCAACCGTAAGCTCTGCGCCTACTTCAAAATCGCCTTCACCACCATTTAGGCGGAATTCCCACAGACCGCGACCCGCTTCAACACCAGCTTTAGCGAAGTGACCCGCTGTTGCTTTGTTTACACGGCTTGCTTTTTTAGTGCCTGCGGTTACTTGAAGCGCGTTATAACCGTCTGTTGCGTCAGATTTGATCTGAGCAATGCGGTTAGGAGTCGCTTCAATAACTGTCACAGGGATAGATACACCATCTTCAGTGAAGATACGTGTCATACCCACTTTACGACCGACTAGACCTAATGCCATTTTCCTAAAACCTCTCTAATCTTCCGATTAACCCAGGCTGATTTGAACATCAACACCAGCAGCAAGGTCTAAACGCATAAGTGCGTCTACAGTCTTGTCAGTTGGTTCTACGATGTCGATCAGACGTTTATGGGTGCGGATCTCGTACTGATCACGCGCGTCTTTATTAACGTGCGGTGATGTAAGTACAGTAAAACGTTCAAAGCGTGTAGGTAGTGGAATTGGACCACGTACTTGTGCGCCAGTGCGTTTCGCAGTTTCCACGATTTCCGCCGTTGATTGGTCAATCAAACGGTGGTCAAAAGCTTTTAGGCGAATACGAATGCGTTGATTTGACATTCTTAAACCTCAATATAAAGAGCATTTAAAGAGCATAAAAAAACGACCGAAACAATCTTAATAATTAAGATGCCGGTTGTTAGATTATATCTACGTTGAGTTCCAAATCGGAACTCCTGTTTATTAGCTTGAAATCCAAGCTTAATTTATTCTTTCTTGTTCCCGAGGGAATTTTGAAAGCCTGCGTATTATAATGATGCTGGTGATAAATGCAACAACTATTTAGACATAATTGCTTTGCAATTGTCGTTTAAATAACAGTCAAGTTTAACAATAGTGAACGTAATGGAAGTGATGATGTCACTATAATGTCATAGCTTGTCGATTAATCTGCAGAGGATTTTTTAGATAATATGTTATCCTATGCGCTAATTTTGCTGTTATATACCCATATTGATTTGGGTAACTACTCTCTTATGGTGAGTCAATGCGTATTTTAAATTATGGTTTAAATCTTATCTCTGGTGGTATTAGCCGTTTGTTTGTTAAAAGCAAAGTACTGCCTGAAAAGCCGTTAGAGCAATTTGAGTTAAACCCTAAAAACCCGACCTTTTATATAGTGCGTTTAAATTCACGCTTTGATTTAGCGGCACTCGCGCGTGTATGTAAACGAAATGGTTTACCCGACCCAACCGAGCAGCAAGTGTTAGGTGACCAAGCGTTAGATCGTTTTATTGGCATTAAAAACCCACCACCGTTATTTGGTAATAAAGAAAAGCCTACCAATGCATTAGATCAGGGCAAGCAAATCATTGAGCACTTATTAAATAGTGGCCAAAAAAATGTGCAGGTTGTGCCTGTGACTATTTTATGGGGCAGAGCACCGGGTAAAGAGAAGCCAGGACTGAGCACTTTACTTTCGCACTCACTTACGCCCAGCTGGTTTAGAAAAATATTTGTTGTACTTTTTTCAGGTAGAGACAACTTTATTCGTTTTAGCCAACCACTTGATTTATCACTACTGGTGAACGAAAAAGCCGATGTAAATGAACTTCCTCATAAACTACTTCGCGTAGCTAGAGTACACTTTAAGCGCCAGAAGCTGGCTGCCACAGGGCCTAAAATCCCATCTCGAGATCAATTATTTAGCTCACTACTGGCATCCCCAACGATAAAAAAAGCGATTCAAACTGAAGCGTCTGAAAAAAATATTAGCCAAGCCCAAGCGCGACAAAACGCATTAAAGCTTCTTGATGAAATTGCTGCTAATTACAGCGACGCCACCATTCGCGTTGCCGATCGCATATTAACCTGGCTTTGGAACAAGCTGTATAATGGGATTGATATAAAGTACACCGAGCAAATCCATGACCTAACCAACAAAGGCCATGAAATAATCTACATGCCGTGTCATCGTAGTCATATGGATTACTTGCTACTGACCTACTCTATTTACCATCAAGGGCTTGTTCCACCGCATATTGCAGCGGGTATTAACTTAAACTTTTTCCCAGCCGGTGGCATATTCCGCCGCAGTGGCGCGTTTTTTATTCGCCGCTCGTTTGCTGGTAATAAACTTTACTCAGCGGTATTTAAAGAATACTTAAGCCAGTTATTTATCAAAGGTTACTCGGTAAAGTTTTATACCGAGGGTGGGCGCAGCAGAACGGGACGTTTACTCCCCCCTAAAACCGGCATGCTCGCAATGACAATGCAAGCCATGTTGCGCGGTATAGACAGACCTATATCTATTGTGCCGGTATATATTGGTTACGAGCACGTCATGGAAATCAATACCTATTTAAAAGAGCTGGCTGGGAACGATAAAAAAGGCGAGTCGATATTAGGTATTTTTAAAGCAATTAAAAATTTAAAAAACTATGGTCGTGGTTATTTAAACTTTGGCGACCCTATTTCTATCAATCAGTATTTAAATGATAACCAGCCTGACTGGCGTGAATCAATTCATGCAACCGATGTGCAAAAACCACAATGGTTAGGGCCGCAGGTGGCTAACCTTGCTGATCAGGTTATGGTTAAAATTAACAATGCCGCCGCACTTAACTCAGTTAACTTACTGGCGATGATACTGCTGGTAAACGATAAGCAGGCATTGAGTAAGCCAAAGCTGTTAGCTCAGCTTGAGTTTTACTTACGATTGCAACGTGATGCCAGCTATAGCAGTAAAATAACCGCACCAGATGAAACACCAGAGCAGCTACTTGAACATGCCTTAAAACTTAACAAGTTTGACGTGATCAGTGATGAGTTTGGCGAAATAATTGCGATAAGCGATAAAGAAAAAACCTTATTCAATTATTACCGTAATAACATTTTACATATTTTTGCGGTGCCTAGTTTAGTGGCGCTGCATTTATTTAAGCAACATCAAAGCACCGTAACTCAGTGCCATCAGCTGGTGAAATCTTTTTATCCATTGTTTGCTAAAGAGTGGTACTTGCAAGAGTTAGATGAGAGCTACGTTACTCGTATTTTAACTAACTTTAGTGATCAAGGCTTAATTGTGCTTGATGGTGATAACATTAAAGTGACTCAAAATAACGATAGCTTTGCCAAACTCGAAATGCTCGGTCGTGCATTGAGCTTTACTTTGCAACGTTATGCGATTGTGATTGGCTTTATTCAAACCAGCCAAGGGATTGAAAAAGCAGAGCTTGAACGTGAAAGCTATGTGCTGGCGCAGCGCTTGGGTACGTTACATGGCATTAAAACGCCGGAGTTTTTTGACAAAAAGGTACTCAGTAGCTTTATTTCAAACCTACGCGAACAAAAGCTGATTAGTGAATCAGACAGTGGCTTACAAGGCAGCTCAGCGTTGTGCGAGACTTACAAGCAACTACAAACGCTATTACCGGCACGCATTTGGCAGTCAATAACAGATATTGTGCACGCTCAATGCAAGTAAAATAAAGCCATACCCACTATATTGAAGGTATTCAATATAGTGGGTATTAGGATTAGCGCTGGCGCATTACCCCTTCTTGAATAGTAGAGGCTACCAAGTTTCCTTGGCGGTCAAAAAACTGCCCACGTACCAGCCCTCTTCCTGAGCTCGCGCTTGGGCTATCAATAGTATATAAAATCCAATCATCCATTCTAAACGGACGATGAAACCACATAGCATGGTCAATCGTCGCCACTTGCATATTCGGCTGCATAAACGATACGCCATGTGGTTGTAATGCGGTTGGTAAAAATTCAAAGTCGGACGCATACGCTAATAAATAGTTATGAATACGTTGATCGTCAGGCATATCGCCATTGGCTTTAAACCAAATATGTTTTACTGGTTCGATGGCTTCTGGCTTAAAGGGGTTATGAAAATTCACTGGGCGCATTTCTATCGGCATTTCACGAATAAACTTATTACGGATTGCTTCTGGAATATGCTGTGCATTTTCTTGATAAAACTCTAATGAAGAACGTAGCTCTTCAGGGGCAGGAACATCTGGCATGGTCGCTTGATGCGATAACCCTTGTTCATCACCTTGAAACGACGCCGTCATGTAAAAAATAGGCTTACCGTACTGAATCGCGCTAACACGACGCGTACTAAAACTTTTACCATCGCGAATCGTTTCAACGTCATACACTATCGGCTTTGCAGCATCGCCTGGGCGTAAAAAGTAAGAATGTAATGAGTGAACAATTCGCCCCGCTGGCAGTGTTTCTTTGGCTGCTGAAAGCGCTTGCCCCATAACTTGACCGCCAAACACCGCTCTAAAACCTAAGTCTTGGCTTTGTCCTCGGTATAAACCTTGTTCAATTTCTTCAAGTGATAACAACGACAATAAATCATCTAATACTTGGCTCATTATTTCTTCCTCAATCCCCTAATTTCTAAATGATACTATACAATACTGGAAAAATACCAACACACTGAGTGAGGAAAACTAATATGGCTTTTTGGCTATTTAAAACCGAACCCGACGCCTTTTCAATTGATGACTTAAAGTATGCACCCGAACAAACCACGTTATGGGAAGGCGTGCGAAACTACCAAGCGCGTAACTTTATCCGCGATGATGTTAAACAAGGTGATTTAGTGATGATTTATCATTCTAGCTGTAAACAGGTTGGCGTTGCGGGAATAGGAATTGTCACTAAAGCCGCTTACCCTGATCCGACTCAGTTTGACTTAAGTAGCGATTATTATGATGCCAAAGCAACCGTTGAGACCCCCCGTTGGTTTGTGGTGGAAGTAACCTACCATTCTCATCTCAGTAGCATAGTGAGCTTGCAAGCAATTAAGGCAAATGAGTCAGTGACAGACATTGCTCTTAAAAAAGGGGGACGTTTATCGGTCATGCCAGTGACCGAAAATGACTGGAATGAAATCTTGAACATGGCTTAATAGTCGCAAAGGTAACATACATTTTGCCATTAAAAAGGCACTCCACCAGCGCAGCATAGCTTGGCTCAATTTCTCTTATGCCCTCAGATTTGCTATGATCTGCGGCTTGTGCGCACTGGAGGAAAAATGAAATTACTATACTGGTTAGATGAATGGTTAACTCTCAGCGATAATGAGAAGCAAGCAAAACTACCTACCTCTGGTGGGGATTTACTCGGTGATGTGTATGTAAAATATCACTTTGTTGATCTCAACAAACCCCTGCTTTTTACTTTTTCACCTGCCGGTACTGATGTACAAGAGCGTGATTTGAACGAAGACTTTGCACCTTGGGGCTATCATTTAGCACAAAAACAAAACGTTAATATTATTGCGTTTCAGCATTTGGGTAAAAGTAATTGGTTTCGTAACCGCAATTTAATCTTTTTTATTGAGCAACTATCAACCCTACTCTCTCCTTTTGAAACCAAGCTAGGCTATGGACTTAGTCGTGGCGGCTTTGCTGTGGGTGCATTTGCTAAATTACTCAAACTCGACAAAGTACTGCTTTTCCATCCTGTTAGCACTAAAAACAAACTTATCGCCCCTTGGGATGACCGCTCAAGTACCGACATTGCCCAGCAATATGACTGGCAAGGTGACTACCATGATTTAGATTTAGGGGATGCACAGGGCTACATTATTTATGACCCAACCAACCGCATTGACCGCCAACACGCTAAACGCTACCAGCAGCTCACTCACGCGTGTTTGGGATGGGGCACGGCACCCATGCCACTTATTTAAATAAGTTTGGGTTTTATAAACAAGTGGCTGTTGATTTTATTGCTAATCAACAAATCGACATTGCACAATTTAGGCTACAAACAAAAACACTGCGTTTAAAAGAGGATTATTATAAAAAACTTAATAAAGCCAATGCTAATTCGCCGCATCGTCAAGCGTTATTAAGTACCGCTCACACTATTTTAATCGACGAAAAAGCAGCGCACGTGCAAGAGAACCAAGAAAAAATTGATATTCAACCTTTAATAGACGTAGCCATTAAGCATCAAGATGAAAATCCAAATGATGCCATTAAACTATTAGAAGTGGCTCAACAGCTAGCGCCAGACGACCCGCTGGTTGAGCATAAGCTGAGACAATTAGAATAAGTAACAAAAGGTACTCATTCTTTACTTTTTCTTGGCGTGCCCTTGCTTGGGCACAATCGAAAAGTAAAGAATCAGCGCTATCCACGAAAAGAAGATAGCGCCTACTAGCCAGCCATTTTTTTCATGGCCTTGGCTACGCTTACTGTTAAGGATTATCATAATAGGGAAAATGTAAGCACATAAAACGATAATTAAAAACGCAATTTCAGTCATTATTTTTCCAAGCTAGGCCAGTCAACTTCATTACTCAATACTCGCTCTTGCGCAATGTAATGCAAAATATCTCCGGCGTTTACTGCATAATCTAAAGGCGGATTTAAATCCATATTTTTTGCACTTAAATTATGAGCCACACCTAACAATATTGCATCATGATCGTACTTAAAGTGATGAAATAATTTACCAAACTCCATGGTTTTTACATTACTAGGGATTTGTAAACTAAACTGCGTATCACCATGCAAGGTTGATAATAATTCCTCTTGTACACGACTTGAGCCTGGGTCTTGCATTGAGCGCACTAAAATCTCTGCTGATTTAGTACTGCTACACTCTACGTTGTGGCAATGTTCTAATAACATTTCAACTTTTGTTTCATCAAAAAAGTGCGCACTTATGTGGCATTCTTCTTTGACTAAACGGCTAATACGCAGTGCGGTGGTAAATGTTTGGTCGTCATCTTGGCCATCAATAATCACTTTATCGGCGTGGCGAATGGCAACGCGTTCTAATTCATCCAAATCGGTGAAACTGGTTAGGCGAGCAAAATCAACATTCTCATTACTTAAAAACGGATGCTCTATTTGTTCAGTAACCGCTAATAAAATACGGCGATCTGTCCGCTTAGTATCAGCCAAAATGTAGTCGATCATTTTTTTGGTACGAGCATTATGCCAACCAAAAATAATAATATGATTGCTACTGTGAGCAAAGTTTTTATCACCAGTCATAGCGCGCCTAATTAAGTAAGTTACTGTTTGTCCTGTTTTACCCAACAAGACACCAAATAAAGCCAAACCAAAAGGTATTTGTATTAATGCGACAATCCATCGACCTAAGTCAGTTGATGGACTTAAATCCCCATACCCTACCGTTGAAGTGGTTACCGTGTAGTAGTAAAAAAAAGTACCCGGTGAAAGCAGTGCCTGCTCATTTGCCACTAACAATAAGCACCAAGTAAGCAGCATATGTAAGGATGTTGCTATTACAACAGACTGCCAACTTACCTGATCAATATGGCTGCGCAACAGCACAACAATACGTTTGAAAATATGATGCATAATTTTTTGTTAATCGATTGATTATTTAAATCATTTAGTAACACGATACTGCACATGATAACACTTAAGCAACGTTTTACTGTAATCGAAATATTCACGGTTCGTTATGAAGAAAAATAAGAGTAAACTATAGTTATAAAGTTATGAGGAAAAATATGGGTCTATTATGTCAGGTGTTTTAGCGTCAGTTGATCAGCGTACTCAGCTTGTAGGCGAAAATCGTTTAGAGTTGCTACTTTTTTATTTGCATAGCCGCCATTTATTTGCACTCAATGTATTTAAAATAAAAGAAGTGGTAAAGCTTCCCCGTTTAAGCAAAATACCGCACTCTCACCCTAAGGTAACCGGTGTAGCCAATATACGCGGTGAATCTATCCCAGTGATTGACCTTCGCCAAGCCATTTCTATGGCTAAAAAAGAATATGGTGAAGATTGTAATCTGGTCATAACTGAATATAACCGTACCACACAAGGTTTTTTAATTGGCAAGGTTGATCAAATCATGAATATGACCTGGTCTGACATTATGCCGCCACCCAGCTCTGTGGGTAAAAATCATTATATTACGGCACTAACTAAAGTACAGCGTGATGGCCAAGAGCAATTAGTTGAAATTATTGATGTAGAAAAAGTACTCACTGAAATAGTTGAGTACGAGGTCAATATTACTGATGGGGTGTTAGATGAAACCATAGTAAACGAATTTGCAGGACGCAAAATATTGCACGCCGATGATTCGCCAACAGCACGTAAACAAGTTAGCGATACGTTATCGCAGCTTGGCATCGAAATTATTCCTGCCAGTAACGGCCTAGAAGCCCTACAAATGCTCAAAAGCTGGGCTGATGAAGGACGCGATGTTGAAAAAGAGCTGCTAATGGTGATTACCGATGCCGAAATGCCTTCGATGGATGGCTATCGCTTAACCTATGAAATACGTAACGACAACCGCTTAAAAAACTTACATGTGGTGCTTAACACGTCCCTGAGTGGTAGCTTTAACCAAGCCATGGTGGAAAAAGTAGGCTGTAATGCATTTTTATCAAAATTTCAGCCCGACTTACTCGTTCAAGAAGTACAAAATCGCTTAAAGCAAGTGCTTGGTGATTCTTAATTGAGCATAACTAGCAAATACCGACCAAGGTAAGTATTTGCTAGCGACATTCCCTCATCAACAACCTTTAAAAAGTCTGCCTTGCTGAGCGTTTATTCAAAGCGGTGTTTGCTAATCCTAAGATTTCATGATTAATTAACAAATAAGTTTTCACTAACTCGTTATTAATTATGCTTAATAAAGTTGCCAGTCCATTTACCAAGCTCGTCGAGCGCTACTTACCCGACCCATTTATATTTGTTATTTTGCTCACCATTATTACTTTAGTCATTGCGAATTTAGCGACCCCTGCAACCACACTTGAGGTAATAACATCATGGGGTAGCGGGTTTTGGAACTTACTGAGCTTTGCCATGCAAATGCTGTTAGTATTAGTAACAGGCTACATGCTCGCCAGTACCTCTTTAATAAGTATGTTACTAACAAAATTAGCAACGCTTGCTAATACGGCCCCAAAAGCCATTATTTTAGTGACATTTATTTCGCTTTTAGCAAGCTGGCTAAATTGGGGGTTTGGCTTAGTAATTGGGGCTTTATTTGCTAAAGCGATTGCTAAGCAGACTCGAGTGGATTATCGGCTATTAGTGGCAAGTGCCTATTCAGGCTTTGTAGTATGGCACGGAGGATTGGCGGGATCCGTACCACTCACCATTGCCAGCGAAGGGCATTTTTCACAGACGACTATGGGTATTATTGGCACACAGCAAACCTTATTCGCAGGCTTTAATATTGCGATTCTGATTGGCTTATTTATCATTATGCCGTTGGTTAATCGCTACATGCTACCGAGTGAAAAAGACAGTGTTTATATTGACCCTTCACTGCTTGAAAACACACCACCTGATAAAGTAACAATAACACGCCCTGCTCAACATTTAGAGCAAAGCAAACTGCTAGGTATGGGCATTGGATTACTCGGACTTGCCTACTTAGGCTATTACTTTTTTATCGCAGGTGGCGGCTTAAACCTCAATAGCGTAATTGCTCTGTTTTTGTTTATGGCAATCACTCTGCATCAAACACCCCATAATGTGCTTAATAGCTTGCAACAAGCGATTCCGAGTGGCGCAGGAATTGTAATTCAGTTCCCTTTTTATGCTGGCATTATGGCGGTCATGGTAGATACTGGACTGGCGCAACAAATATCACAGGGCTTTATAGCCATAGCGGATGCCGATAGCTTGCCATTTTACAGCTTTATTAGTGCAGGACTCGTTAATATGTTTGTGCCCTCAGGTGGCGGACAATGGGCGGTACAAGCGCCTATTGTTATACCTGCAGCACAAGAGCTTGGTGCAGATATGGCGCGGGTTGCTATGGCTGTGGCGTGGGGAGATGCGTGGACTAATTTAATTCAACCCTTTTGGGCATTACCGGTATTAGCCATTGCAGGATTAAAAGCTAAAGACATTATGGGCTTTTGCGTGGTACAGCTGATTATTACTGGGGTGTTTATTTCGTTGGTATTAAGCTTTTACTAATATAATCGGGCTGTAACTCATATTACAGCCCGCACTTATTTAGCTCGATAAAATCTTCATCGGTAAGCTTAAAATGGCGTTTTCTGAGTCAGCAAAGTGCATCATCACTGCTACATGGCCAGCAACCACCAGCGCATACATGACCGTTGAAAAGCCTTGGCCATATTTATCTAATGGCAATAAATGCGAGTAATGGCGGCCGCGCCATTCAAATACAATTTCCAGTGCGCCAACAAACAAAAAGAACACCAGCAACATCAAGCCAAACGTATAGCTAAGCCATAAACCAAATAGCACACCTAGTAAGCACACACTTAAACCAACCCATGAGCGCATTGAAAAGCTAATACTTTTTAGTACATGCCCACCATCTAGCGGTAAAATAGGCAGTAGATTGAATAAATTAAGCAGCGCACTAAGTACCGCAACGCCTGCAAATATTTCCATTTCTGTAGCGTAATAAAACACTACACCTAGCACTGAGGTAAACAAACCAAAGGCAGGGCCCATTAGTGAGATCACCACATCTTGCCAGCGCGTAGTTATTTTATCGTCGCTAACGGCTAACCCGCCTACAAAAGGAATTAAATAAATGCCTTTGGTTTTTATCCCAAAATACTTCATAGCTCGTACGTGGCCATATTCATGTACCACCAAGCAAGCAATCAGCATTAACGCAAATTCAATGGTAAACAGCCAAGCATAACCGGCCACCGATGCGCTCGCTAGCGCCACTTTAACCACCTTAGCACTTTTAAATAACTTAAAGCCTAGCGCCGCAAGTCCCAAAAAGCCTTTTTTAGATTCGCCTTGCGCCGCCACAGGTAAAGCCAGCTGAGTGGCAAACTGATTATCTACAAATAGCGCAATACTCTGTTGGTTAACGTCACTGCTATCAATACCAATTAGCTGCTCATCAAGCATAAACTCAACATAGTTTTCACGTGGATTTTCAAATGCAATCGCTTGCTGATCATGAAATATTTTTACAATTTGTTGCTTATCTAGCATAAGCGTAAACGGTTGTTCGGCTAGATTCAGATCGATTTTTATCATTGTTATATCAGTTCGCTTAATTAGGGGCGCTATTTTGAGGCAGAAAAATCCAGTCGATAGCAAGGCAAAAACTTCGTTATTTAGTTGCTTTAAAGAAGAATTTTTTAACGCAGCTCGCGTCTGACTTGCCCCCTCAAAATGATTAAGTATTATTGCGGATTGGTATTATAACCATTATAAATTATGGCGCTAGTATACCTACCCACCTAAAAAACACGAGTAAGATAGAATAATTTGTCGATTGGACTTTGCTGATATTTAAAATTTAAAACAGCAATAAATACTGACAAAAACAATTCAAGCGACTATTTTTAAAACAGAAGGATATAAATTACGACCGTTAAGTTAAGGACAACAATGCACACAAAATTACCAAACATACTCGTTGTCGATGACTCAAAAGCCATTTTGATTGTCATGAAAGCTATTTTTAATGAACTCGAAATGTCACAAACCACAACCACCTGTTTAAACCCTGTTAAAGCACTTGAAAAAGTAAAAGCTGATATAAACTATTTTGATGCCATATTTACCGATCTTAATATGCCAGAAATGGATGGCATGGAGCTGATCCGTAACTTAGGTGAAATAGGCTATTGCGGTGCAATTGTTATTATTTCTGAAATGGACCCTAAAATAATCAGCCTAGCCGCTGACCTCGCTAAACAGCACAATGTGCATTTAATTGGCAACCTATCTAAGCCTGTGCAACTCAATCAGGTAAATACGTTACTTACCAAAATCGCTCAGTTAAACAGCCACACACTTGTAAAAGAGCGCCCAATCACTAAAGAAAAACTAATTAACGCATTAAAAAATAATGAAATAACACCTTACTATCAACCTAAAATAAATATAAACACCAATCAAATACAAAGTGTTGAAGTGCTGGCTCGCATTGTATCAAGTAAAGACGAGCGAGTTATTTTACCAAGCCGTTTTATCAGCCTGGCTGAGCAATGCGATTTAATCAATGACATTACGTTTACGCTATTTGAAAAAGCCTGTGGTGACATCAAGCAACTAAAAGAGCAGCTGGGTACAAATTTGAAATTGTCATTTAACTTATCGCCGTGTCAGTTAGATGATTTAAACAGCCCCAATAAGTTATTACAGCTTCTACAAAAACATGATGTTTTACCCAGTGATGTGGTGCTTGAAATAACCGAGCAGCATGCCCTTTCAAGCTACACACAACTCGAAACCTTAAATAGATTAAGAATATTCGGCTTTGGTATTTCACTCGATGACTTTGGCACTGGTTTTACTAATATTAACCAACTGAAACAGCTGCCATTTACAGAAGTAAAAATAGATCGCTCTTTTATCAGCCACATAGAAACCGATAAGTTTTCTCAAGTGGTAGTCAGTTCACTAATTAATATGACAACCCAAGAGCAGCTTGAATTAGTGGCCGAAGGGGTTGAGCGCCCCGAAGAGCTGGCCTACCTCAAGCATTATCAAACAAATTTAGCTATACAGGGCTTTTTATTTAGTTGCCCAAAAGCAAAAGCTGAATTTATCTCGTGGGCCCAACACTGGATAAAAACAGCTGCTAAAACAAAAAACAGCTAACGAGATTCATTATCGTCGGCGCTGACGATATGCTCACTATCAGCTAAACGCTGGTGCCAACGCTGCTTTGCTACGGCGCGCATATTGGTAGATTGATCTCGCTCATCCACAATTTCTAAGCCCATTAACGCTTCTATCATATCCTCGAGCGTTACAATTCCTTGCACATCACCATATTCGTCAATCACTAAGCAAATGTGGGTACGTTGAGTGAGTAATGTTTGTAATAGTGACGATACATTTTGGGTGCTCGGTACCGTATAGATAGGTTTAACTAACTTACTAATTTTGTAATCTGTGCCTAACCGATGATATGCCAACATAATATCGTTTTTATGTACAAAGCCTATGATATCGTCAGCGTCTTTGTCATAAATTAGCACTCGAGAGAATGACGACGAACCGTGTTCACTCAAGTATTGATTAACGGTAAGGTCTTTATGGATTTTAAAAATGACCGTACGCGGTGTCATTAAATCGGTTAGTTTTGCATGCCTAAAGTGCAGCAAATTACGAATGATTTCTGATTCATCAGCATGAAGCGCCCCAGACTCACTACCAATGTCGGCCATTGCTTCTATTTCTTGGCGAATATAATAGGCCTCATTATGCTTTTGACCCATCAAATTAGTTAGCTTTTGTGCTGCCCAAACAAAAGGCTTAAGGACTAGTACCAAAATACGTAAACCATAAGTCACACTAGGCGTTAAAGCACGCCAATAATTAGCCCCCAGCGTTTTAGGAATAATTTCAGATAACACCAGTACCAATAAAGTCATAATCGCAGACGCAATCCCCACAGCCGCATCTGAAAACACCACGGCAGCCTGTGCGCCCACGCCCGCAGCACCGGCAGTATGTGCAACAGTATTAAGTGTTAAAATAGCCGCTAATGGCTGATCGATATTACTTTTTAGCTTCTCTAGTTGCTTAGCCAGTACTGGCCGCTCTTTACGAAGCAGCGCAACATAACTAGGTGAAATGCTCAATAGCACCGCTTCCATGACAGAACATAGAAACGAAATCACAATCGCTGTAACCATGTAAACGATTAATAGTGTCACTTTTTTTCCTCTAAATTGGATATATGAGCATCATAACAATACATGCTATATTTGGCCAAATCTCCAATAATAATAGGCATAGCAATGAATTTAAGCGCACCTTGGCATCGTTACGCAAAACGTTTTACTCACTTGGCAGCCCTACTCACATTAAGTAGTTTGAGTTTAACGGCATTAGCTGCCCCACTCGATCAATCAAAAATTCAGTTTATCGGGCCTCTTGCAGAAGACATGCAAGCAAAGCCATTTCAAACACCGCATGGCGACGTGATTATCAATAATCTGCTTGCACAAATTGAATCAAACAAAGAAAGCTTTGTTGTGTTTGGTAAAAAGCACAAGTGGCAACCACTTGATAAAATTAACGCGCTTACTTTAGGCGGTTTACAAGCACTTAAATTTAATATTGAAACTAACCGATTTACTCAAGGCTCCTTAAACATTAAAGGAATAGAGCAAGGCCAGGTTTTTATTAACGGTGAGAAACAAAGTGGTGAAAACCAACGCTATCAGCTTGCTTTAAATAACGGCTCACACACCGTTATTGTCATTGCTCAACAGGTTGCTAATTGGAATGATGTCACCTTAGAGTTTGTGCCAAAAGCAGAAACTGACGCCGTGACCCTAACGACAAATAAGACCAAGCGCTTATCGGCTAAGCAATTGTTTGACGCCCCAACTATTAGCGGCTTGTCTTTGTCACCTGATGCTAAGCATTACTTAAGTACAACAAAGCGTTACAGCGATAAAACAGGCAACGACGCCATTACCACAACCGAGCTTAAAAATACTAATAACCAAACGGTATACCGATTTGAAGAAGCGCAGCCTAGCCAATTCACTTGGAGTCCTGATAATCAATTTTTAGTCTATTTACTCAACGGCGAATTAAAGCAGTTAAACCGTAAAACTTTCGCTATAAAAACCTTAGCCTCAGGCCTTGAGGGGGCAAGCAACTTTAGCTATTACAACGATAATAGTATTCTTTTTAGCTGGTCCAAATCACCTGAAGAAACCAATAGCCTCACTAAACATCATAAAGGCTTGCAAGACCGTTGGTCTTACGCCCGTACGGTTAGCCAATTATATTTACTCGATACCCACAGTGGTTTAACCAAAGCCCTGACCGAAGGCGTATTAAGCCATCAACTTGAAGATGCTAATAGCAACCGTGGAAAACTATTAATAAGTCGTCCAGTAATGGCCATGCAAGCCTCAACCCATCCAGAGACTGAGCTGGTTGAACTTACATTAAAATCCAACAGCATAAAATCGTTAGGTAAGTTTAAAACCTTTAATCAAGCGAAATATACCGCAAACAATATTTATGTTGTTGCAGGCCCTGATTTTAAAAATGGCGCAGGCAGAGTACTACCGCAAACCATGCTGGCGAATAATTATGATGGCCAGCTGTATTTACTAACCGATAACGCTAAAAAAGTAACGGCGTTAAGTAAACAATTTGACCCTGCGATTGGCACATTGGAAGTACTAAGCAATGGCGATGCGTTAATCAAAGTGACAGAAAAAGACACCCAACCACTGTATTTATATGATCTGAGTAAACAACGCTTTAAAAAGTTAGATACAGGGTTTGATATTGTAGAACAGTTTAGTTTTTCAAATACTCGCAATACCCAGCTACTGCTCTCTGGCAGTAATGCTTCAAGCGCCCAACAACTCAAGCGCTTTGACGTAAGCAAAAATAAGGTGGAGTTAATCTGGGATTCAAACCCGATTGCATATGCCAATACCACGATTCCTAAGCTTGAAGAATTTAACTTTACCAATAAGCGTGGCGTAGAAATATCTGGTCGTGTTTACTTGCCAAGTAATATTGATAAAACTAAAAAGCACCCTGCTCTGGTCTATTACTATGGTGGCACCTCACCTGTGACTCGTGGATTTACAGGGCGTTACCCTTTTAATTTATGGGCAGCAAACGGCTATGTGGTTTATGTGGTACAGCCAACTGGTGCAACGGGCTTTGGACAAACTTTTTCAGCGCAACATGTCAATGCGTGGGGCGATTATACCGCCGATGACATTATGCAAGGCACAGAGGCATTTTTAGCTAAATATGATTTTGTAGACAGAAGTAAAGTCGGTAATTTAGGGGCATCTTACGGTGGGTTTATGACGATGCTGCTTGCTACTAAAACCGATATGTTCAGCGCGTCTATTGCTCATGCGGGAATTTCAAACTTAACTTCTTACTGGGGTGAAGGATGGTGGGGATATTTATACTCAGGCGAAGCCTCTAAAAATAGTTTCCCGTGGAATAACTCTGAACTTTATAGCCAACATAGCCCAGTGTTTCATGCCGATAAAGTGACCACGCCATTACTGCTTATTCATGGTGACAGCGATACGAATGTGCCAGTAGGTGAAAGCTTAACTATGTACACCGCGCTAAAACTGCTAAATAAAGATGTTGAAATGATTGAGTACAAAGGAGCCGATCATCAAATATTTGCTCGCGATAAGCGCTTTAATTGGTGGAACACTATGTTGGCTTACTTTGATAAAAAGTTAAAAAATGAACCACAATGGTGGGACTCAATGTACGGCCAGTAGTCATTTAAATGCGCACTTAAAATCATTTATATAAAGTGCGCAATACAAAGGTAATTTCATTATTCTTTTTTGTAATATAAAGTTACCGAAAAAATTAAACTCTGTGTTATGCATGTAACGAATAATGCTAACATGCAAGGCTACTATTAAAAAAATAACAGACTATGGCAATTAATGTTTTATTGGTTGAAGATGACGAGCTGCTAGTAAAGCGCATCCAAAATCATTTTATAAATACCGAGTTCTCTATTGACGTTGACGCAACGGGTGCCGATGCTTTAAGCATGGTTAAAAGCCGTGTAAATCAGCGCAGTGCTATTTCCTTGGCAATTATTGATATTGTGCTGCCAAAGCGCAATGGTTTACAACTTGCCAAAGAGTTAAATACGCTCACCGATATTGGTGTTATTTTGTTATCGAGCCGTGACTCACAAGCTGATCGTATTGCTGGTCTTGCTCAAGGTGCCGATGACTATATTTGCAAGCCTGTCGATTTACTCGAGCTTGAGTTGAGAATGCGCGCTTTATACAAACGTATTGCAAACAATCAACACGACGATGACAGTGAAGAGTTTATCGAATACGCTGATTTTAAACTCCATCCAGATAACCGCACACTCATTACAGCCAGTGGGATTGAATCACGGCTCACCGAAGCAGAGCATAAAGTGCTTATTTGTTTAATCGGCAATGCCGGTAAAGCCACTTCACGTGAAAAAATATCAGAAGAAATTGGCCAGCCTGATTGGAGCCCCAACGATCGTACCGTAGACGTGTTAGTGGGTCGTTTACGTAAAAAGCTTAACGATGAGAAAGATCAAAAACGCATCGTCACCGTGCGTGGTAAAGGCTATATGCTATCTATTTAGTATTGGGTTAACTGCGATAATAAACGCTCAAATGCCCGATAATTAAGCGCTTCTTTAAGCTCATTTAAACTAATTTGTGGCGCGCCTTTTAAATCACTAATGGTACGCGCTACTTTTATCACTCTATGATAAGAGCGCGGCGATAACGCCAGCTTTTCACTGGCTCTAGCTAAAAACTGTAGCTCCGCAGCGGGTAACTCGCAGTATAAGCTCATTTCTTTGTTATTTAGCCGCGCATTCACTTTACCTTGGCGTTTTAATTGTATTGCATAAGCCGCTTCTACTCGCGCTCTCACTTCAGCACTGGTTTCTTCTGCAGTCGTACTTTGTAGCTCCACGCTGCTTAGTCTAGGGAGCTCAATTTGCAAATCAATTCTATCGATAAACGGTCCTGATACCCGCGACAAATAACGCATCACTTGATCAGGGGTCGCCCGTTTATCATGATGGCACCCAGTCGGGCTGGGATTAAGTGCTGCAATAAGCTGAAACTGTGCCGGAAATTCCATTTGTCTTGCCGCGCGCGAAATCGTCACGGTTCCGGTTTCCATTGGTTCTCGTAACGAGTCCAGTACTTTGCGCTCAAATTCAGGCAGCTCATCTAAAAATAATACGCCATTGTGCGCTAACGATATTTCACCGGGTTTAGGGTTAGACGAACCGCCTACCAGCGCAACTGCAGAGCAAGTGTGATGAGGATTTCGAAATGGTCGCTGACGCCAATTGGTTAAATCGATTGAGTGGCCAATAATGGAATACAAAGCGGCAGTATCAATGGCTTCATCATCTGACATGGTTGGCATTATTGTAGACATTCGTTGCGCAAGCATTGATTTGCCGGTTCCTGGTGGCCCTAAAAATAGTAGGTTATGTCCACCTGCGGCAGCAATTTCTAGTACTCGTTTAGCACCGGGTTGGCCTTTTACATCACTTAAATCGAGTAAAAAATCTGGCGCTTGGGTACAGTCAGGGTAGGCAATATTCAATGGTAAAGGTTGTTGGTTGAGTAAGTCTCCCCACACCTCTTGTATAGAGCTTACCGCTTTTCGTTTTACACCGCTGACAAGGCTGGCCAAACTATCGTTTTCAAGAGGAAGAAAACAGCAACGGTTTTGCTCTTTAGCTCCGAGCACTGAGGGTAAAATAGCATTCACTGCACGTATTTCACCATTAAGTGCAAGCTCACCATAAAACTCATACTTATGAATATCAGGGCAGACTATTTGCCCCGATGCGACCAAAATGCCTACCGCAATCGCAAGGTCAAACCGCCCGCCGTCTTTTGGTAAATCGGCAGGTGCTAAATTAACGGTGATACGTTGATCGGGAAATCCAAATTGAGAGTTTTCAAGGGCGCTGCGTACTCTATCCTTGGCCTCTTTAACCGATGCTTCGGGTAAGCCGACAATATGAAATGCAGGTAAACCATTCCCTAAATGCACTTCAACCATAACCTCGGGGGCATTAATTCCTACTTGTGCGCGAGAAAATATACGGGCTAACGACATTCCTTATCCTAGTTAACTGCTGTATTAAACCAGTTTAGTCAGGATATTTAAAAACATGTAATATAATCTTCCATTTAATGGCCGAAAAGCGTAGCAATAAGGTCATTAACATACTCAAGATCATCGCCACTTCCACCGTTAAAGATAGGTTTATAGCTAACGTATACACAATACCACCAGCAATACAGGTAATAGCATAGAGCTCACCTTTGAGCAGCATAGGAATATCGCGGGCAAGCACATCGCGAATCAAACCACCAAAACAGGGGGTGATCACCGCCATAATAATAACCGTCATATCAGGCATACCGGCCAATTGCGCTTTTTGTGCTCCCATTACCGCAAAAAAGGCTAAACCAAATGCATCGGCTGTTTGTAAAACATAATAAGGAATCGATTTTTGTTTATTGATCAGTCGTGTTGTAACAAGCACTGCGGCTAAAATAGCATAGAAGTAGCTTTGATCGTGTAACCAAAATACGGGTTGATCGAGTATCACATCGCGAACAGTACCGCCACCAATAGCCGTAACGGTTGCAAGCACAACCACACCAAAGCCATCCATTTTCTTTTCATAGGCAACCAAGGTGCCCGATATAGCAAATACCGCTACGCCAATTAAATCAAACCAGTGATAGAGTTCAGTCATAATTTTGATTACAAAAAGTTTTAAAGAGTTTAACGCATAGCATACTAAATATTCAGCAATAACACTTTCAAAAAGTAGAATTAGAAAAGAACAGCAGAAATACGTGTTAAAAATAGCGTGAGGGAATATGAATTTTAGGCATAAAAAAACACGCTTTAGGCGTGTTGCTTTACTATAACTGTTTATTTCAGTGGTTGCGGGAGCCAGAGTTTGTAAGGAGCGAACCGACGACCTTTGCGTTATAATGAAGAGCTGAGACCGACGAGCTATTTACTTCACTGAATTTTAGGCATAAAAAAACACGCTTTAGGCGTGTCGATTTAATAAAACATGTTATTTCAGTGGTTGCGGGAGCCGGATTTGAACCAACGACCTTCGGGTTATGAGCCCGACGAGCTACCAGACTGCTCCATCCCGCGCCTGAAATTGCAGATTTATTTATAGTTGCTTACATTACAACTTGGCTTTCAATGAAAAATTGGTTGCGGGAGCCGGATTTAAAGCGACTACCTTTGCTGGCTAATGAAGAGCTGAGACCGACAAGCTTTTCCTTAACTAACACTCTACAGTAACCTCAAACCTCTAAAGGAAATTGGTTGCGGGAGCCGGATTTGAACCGACGACCTTCGGGTTATGAGCCCGACGAGCTACCAGGCTGCTCCATCCCGCGCCTGTATATTTTAAGTCTATCGACTACTTAATTTAATCTCTTAAGTTAGAGTTTACAGTAACCTAAAACCTCTAAAGGAAATTGGTTGCGGGAGCCGGATTTGAACCAACGACCTTCGGGTTATGAGCCCGACGAGCTACCAGACTGCTCCATCCCGCGCCTGTAATTTCTTAGTAACAGTATTGTGTTATTCACAAGCCTGTTTCGAAGAGAGCGCTATAATATAGGAATAAACCTATAATGCAAGGTTTTACTAATTAAAAACGTTTAAGTGAACAAAAACCCATCAAACAGTGATATTTACAGTAATCGCTGATGTGGATTTATCATTTTTTGCCACTCCCAATCGGGATGCCCCATAACAATAAAGTCTGGGTTTTCTGTGCTTTCCCTTTGGTTATAGGTCAGAGGGTTAAACTCAGCATCGGTAATACACCCCCCCGCCTCTTCAACTATTACTTGTGATGCGCCAGTATCCCATTCACCAGTGGGACCAATTCTTAAAAAGCAGTCAGCTTTCCCTTCAGCAACAATACAGGCTTTAAGCGAACATGAGCCTAAAGCCACCGTTGCAAATTGCGCATTTAAATACTGACTCACGGCTTCTATTTTTTGGCGGCGACTTACAGCCAAAGTTAAACTTTCGGGAGGCGCTACAAATATTTGTTTATCATGCTCGCCTTTACGCTTAAACGCCCCATTATTAGCGGTAGCAAAATAGGTCACGCCCTTTGCTGGCCAATGAATCACTCCCAATACAGGATGATTATTTTCTATCAGCGCAATATTAACGGCAAAGTCGCCGCTTTCTAATATAAATTCACCGGTGCCATCCATCGGATCAAGCAGCCAATAGCGTTGCCAGTGCTGCCTGTCCTCCAATGCTGGGATCGGCGTTTCTTCGGACATAATAGGAATATCGGGAGCTAGCGCTTTTAAGCCAGCAACAAGTACATCGTTTGCGGCTAAATCTGCTTTAGTAACTGGCGTATTGTCTGATTTTTCTTGTTGACCAATATCATCTTTTTTATAAATAGCCATAATTGCATCACCTGCACTTTGGGCAAGTGTTATGCATGGTTCAAGTAATTTATCCATTAGTCGCTCCTGAGGCTAAGTACTTATCTAATAATAGCAGAGCGGCAACACTACGTGCTTCAGTAAAGTCAGGTTGTTCTAATAGCGACTGCCACTGCGCAAGTGGCCATTTAACAAGCACTAATGGCTCTGGCTCATCACCTAATAGGGTTTCAGGGTATAAATCTTTAGCAAAGAGAATATGCATAGTGGCATTGAAATAACTAGGCGCCATAGTGACCGTTTTAAGTGCTTCAAAGTATTCTGCACCAAAGCCAATTTCTTCTTTGAGCTCTCGGTTTGCCGCTTGCTCAGGTGTTTCACCGGGGTCAATTAATCCTTTAGGGAAACCTAACTGATAGTCATTGGTGCCGGCGCAATACTCTCGAACGAGTAGTAATTCGTTTTCAGCTGTGATGGGTACAATCATAACGGCTCCACGGCCACCGCCGCGAATTCGTTCATACTGACGCTCTTCGCCATTTGAAAATTTTAGTTCTAAAGACTCCACAGTAAATAAGCGACTTTTAGCGACAACATTATTACTGAGAATTTGTGGTGGTGTTGGGTGCTTTTTCTGTGTCATGGGCATCAATTTGCTATCATTGCAGTTATACTAATCATATACCCAAATGAGTATAAGATGCGAGTTTCAGTTTGAATTAAAAGCAATTTAAATGCAGAATTAATCATAAAATATCTTACCCGTAGTTAAGGTTAAATATTTATCTGGCGTTATTGAATTCGCCCTTAATATTTCATCATTGGGTATATGTTTTTAAAGTTCAATTAACAGAGCCCATTATATTTCGCTTGTAAGCATTTCATCGCAACGTAATCATTTAACGCCTCAATTTCCACAAGGATATATCATGCTCAATTGGTCAAAAATCGATACTGTATTACTCGACATGGACGGGACTTTACTTGATTTACATTACGACACTGACTTTTGGCTCAATGTTGTTCCACAACAACATGCTCTGGCTCAAAATATCAGTTTTGAGGAAGCCCGCGCAGATATCTTAAAACGCTATCAGGCTGTGAGTGGCAAAATTCAGTGGTACTGCTCTGACTATTGGGAAGCACAGCTAAACTTACCTATTCTCGAATTAAAGCGTCAGTCTGCTCACTTAATCAAAATACGTGAAGATGTTCCGCATTTTTTAACTGAACTTCGACGTGCAGGTAAAGAACTCATTTTACTTACCAATGCTCATCCAGAATGTGTAATGCTTAAATTTGAACATACCGCTATTGATAATTATTTAGACGGAGTGGTGTCAACGCATGAATATGGGGTAAGTAAAGAGCAACAAAGTTTGTGGCATAAGGTTCAAGGGGATTTAGGGTTTGATAAACGCCGCACATTATTTGTAGATGACAGCTTACCGGTATTAAATGCGGCTCGAGAATACGGCATTGAGCATTTACTTGCGGTTGCTAACCCGAATAGCCAGCAACCACATAACGAAATAACCGATTACTTAAGCGTTACCGATTACCGTAAGCTTATTTAGCTTATTCACCCTGAGGGTAACGCGCTACTAAGCCTTGATATACCTGTTTTGCAAAATCTGCATGCTCAGTATCAAGGCTTTTAACTACTTCAACTAAGTGTTCGTTATCTTCTTTGCCATGCCACACTTTAATGTAGCTACCCTCTTTGTAACCATGATCCTGACGGAAGAAGTTCAGCGTATTTTTACCCACATAGCCACGATATAAATCATCAATATCCATACCGATTTGTGCCATACAACCGGCAAAAGCAGCCGCGTTAAAAGTTTTATTGGCAACCGCACTGGCCGCTAATAATTCAAGCGTTTGTTTAAAATCATCGCCTTGCTGTGGGGCGCTCATTTGAGTTTGTAGCTGCGTAGCGATTTGCTCGTAGCTGGTCTTACCGTCGATACGTAGCGATAAACCAAAATGAAAAATATCAACCAGCTCTAAAATCACTTGCTCAGTATCTGGGGTTTGCTTTTTCCACCATTTCCAACCGTAATGGTCCAGCATTTCTGCACATTCAACCCAAATAGCTCTATACCATTCAAAGCCTTGACTAAACCATTGCTCATGTACTTTGGTATTCATGGCATTTTGCATTTCTAGCATAACAACTAGTTTGTTTAAATTCGCAGACATATTGGTTCCACTGTTGGATTTATAATTAGGGTAATAATACAGATAATATAACTTAACGACCAGCCGAAAACTCATGCCACGAGTTGATCAGGTCAACAAAGTCTTCAAAACCACAACCACTGCTTAAATCATTCTCTTCAAGCATGAGTTCGTCATCTTGGTAGGCTAATATATCTTCGTTATCTTGATGCAGCGCATGCGCTTCGAATAATGCTTCATCTTTAGATAGAATTAGGTCAATTTCTTGGCCTTTAAGTGTTACCGGCTCAAAGCTTGAACTCACCGAGCTAATAAGTGCCTGCACCATAGCCACTTTGTCTTTGCCTATTTCTTCATTTAACCAACGGCCTATAATCGCGTGCTCGCTGCTAATTTTAATTCTTAACCCACTAATAGGATCGCGAATAAATTGGTATTCCATAACTTTATTCCAGTACTGCTAAATACAACAGATTATAACCTAGTCAGTTATGAATAACGCAAGCCAGATACAAAAATAGCGCCATAAGGCGCTATTAAAGTATGCTCACTATAGCTAACCGCCTGAGCGATAGCGGGCAGCATCAATAATTGCCCATAAATGGAATACGGCTCCAACAATGGCTGGAACAACTAAAAACCATAGCGCATAACCGCCAAAAACCAGAATTGCAAAAACAAGTGCCGCTAAAATACGGCCCTGAACCAACTGCCCTAAACCTGGGAAAAAAATATTACATAGAGCGGCGATTACATTTCCGCCAGAACCTTGTTGAGACATACTAACCTCTGTAGTTTAATTAATTTTGTATTTGTACTTATTATTTATACTTACACACTTTATGCCAATTTATTAAGGCTTACAAATCATACAGTTAAATTATTACGAATTTATCAGTTTAGTATTTTTTGCCAAAAATAAGTCAAATTAGCAATTTTAAATAGCTATTTTAGTTACTTGCTCAGTTTATACTGTTAACTATTCAACAACTTAAATACGTATTTTATAAATAGCTGTTTATAAAAACAGTATTTTATTTAGCCTAACAAAAACACCTGTTATACTGCTCTCATTATTGATTAAAAAGGCGTAACGATGGACGTTTCAGAATTACTCGATGGCTTAAATGATAAACAACGCGATGCCGTTGCAGCGCCATTACAAAACATGCTGGTATTAGCAGGAGCAGGTTCAGGTAAAACTCGAGTATTGGTTCATCGTATTGCCTGGTTAATGCAAGTAGAGCAAGCCTCTGCCTATAGTATTTTTGCGGTAACCTTTACTAATAAAGCCGCTAAAGAAATGCGCTCACGGGTTGAAGAAACATTAAAAGCCCCTGTAGGCGGCATGTGGATTGGTACTTTCCATGGTTTATCGCACCGAATTTTGCGTGCACATCACCGTGAAGCAAACTTACCTGAAGCCTTTCAAATTTTAGACTCTGACGATCAGCTTCGTATGATCAAGCGCTTATTAAAATCGATGAATATCGATGATAAAAAATGGCCGGCAAAGCAGTTTGGTTGGTACATAAGCGCTAAAAAAGATGAAGCTCTGCGCCCTAAAGATATTCAGGCATACGATATTAACGAGCAAATGATGCTGCGCGTTTATGCCGCCTATCAAGAAGCTTGTGATAGAGCGGGCCTTGTTGATTTTGCAGAAATATTACTACGTAGCTATGAGGTTCTTAAAAATAACCCAACCTTGCTGCGTCATTATCAGCAGCGCTTTGCGCACATGCTTGTAGACGAGTTTCAAGATACCAACACCATTCAGTATGCGTGGTTAAAACTACTTGCGGGCGATACCAGCAGCATCATGATTGTAGGCGATGATGACCAAAGTATTTATGGTTGGCGCGGCGCAAAAATAGAAAACATTAAACGCTTTTTAACCGATTTTGATGCAGAGACGATTCGCCTTGAGCAAAACTATCGCTCGACTGCCACTATTCTTAAAGCCTCAAACGCGTTAATTCAAAATAACTCCGAGCGAATGGGAAAAAGTTTATGGACCGACGGTAACGACGGTGAACCTATCTCTATTTATGCTGCTTTTAATGAGCTAGATGAAGCGCGCTTTGTGAGTAGCAAATTACGTAGCTGGCTTAATGCGGGTAATGCACTTCAAGATGCGGCTATTTTATATCGTAGTAATGCGCAATCGCGGGTACTTGAAGAAGCAATGCTACAAGAAGGTTTAAAATACCGAATTTATGGCGGTATGCGATTCTTCGAACGCCAAGAAATTAAAGATGCACTTTCATATTTACGCTTAGTGGGTAACCGCCAAGATGATGCGGCATTTGAGCGTGTTATTAATACGCCCGCCCGCGGCATTGGCGATAAAACATTAAGCCATATACGTGACTGCGCTCGCGCTGAATCTTTGCCGCTTTGGTATGCTGCTAAAGCCATTGTAGAGCAACAGCATTTATCGGGTCGCGCTTCTGGAGCGGTTGCCAAGTTTGTTGAGTTAATTGAACATATTGAAGATAAAATTAGTGACTTAACGCTGCATGAGCAAGCTAAATATGCCATTCAAACCTCAGGGTTAATGGCAATGTATCAGGCTGAAAAAGGTGAAAAAGGCCGTGCTCGGGTTGAAAACTTAGAAGAATTAATTAGCGCCTGCGATCAATATGAACTCCCTGAAGAGGAAGAGTTTAGTTCACCACTACAAGGCTTTTTAGCCTACACCTCGCTTGAATCAGGTGAAGGGCAAGCTGATGAACATGAAGATGCGGTACAAATGATGACGCTTCACTCAGCTAAAGGATTAGAGTTTCCGCTGGTATTTATGGTCGGTGTTGAAGAGGGCATGTTCCCATCACAACAAAGTAATGAAGAAACGGGCCGTTTAGAAGAAGAACGTCGCCTTTGTTATGTAGGTATGACCCGTGCTATGGATAAGCTGTATATAAGCCACGCAGAAAGCCGCCGTTTATATGGTCAAGAAAAATACCACAGCCCATCGCGTTTTTTACGTGAAATACCCGAAGACTGCGTAGAAGAAATTCGCATTAAAACCCAGGTTTCTCGCCCGCCAGCAGCTGGTCGCTTTAGTGCATCGGTTAGCCATGCCGCCTTTGAAGAAAGCGGATTTAATTTAGGTCAACGGGTGCTACATGCAAAATTTGGCATTGGTACGGTGCTTAATTACGAAGGCAGTGGCGCACAATCGCGAGTACAGGTTAACTTTGACGACTTAGGTAGTAAGTGGTTAGTAACAGCTTATGCAAGACTACAAGCCGTTTAACCGCGTTATAGAGCATCTGCAACAGCAGCTAACGAATGCTAAACATCGTCAGTTACTCTTGCTTACAGGCGATAAAAATTGGTGTTATGAGCAATGCACTCAGCTGCTTGCTCAATTACAGCAACCCTCTTTTGTTCTTTCTAAAAACACAAATTTAGTTAATGCACATTGGCCAGAGCATACCCATCAAATTTTAGGGCAAGAGTGCGCCCATGCTGTTTATGATGGCTACAGTGGACTGGTGCCAGATAAACTAGCAGCCTTAGCGGGCGTAGTTCAAGCGGGTGGCTTTTTAATTGTATTACTTCCAGCGCTCGAATCACTTGAACATTGGTGCGATCCTGCGCTGCCATTATTTCAATCATTTGGACAAGCGCATCAATACAGCTTTTTTAATCAACGCTTAAAGCACTTACTGAGCAGCGCCTCCTTATTACATTTTAATCAACAAGATGGCTGGGTTACTCTTGCCGACATTGATGCATCAGCAGGTACAATAGATTTTACCGAGCAACAACAATGTGTTAAATTAATAAAAAAAACCGCGCACGGACGGGCAAATAGACCATTATTGATTAATGCTGATCGGGGACGGGGGAAATCAGCGGCATTAGGGATTGCCGCAAGCGAGCTCAGCGATAAAAAAATCCTTATCAGCTCTGTGCAATTTCGCGCATTACACAGCAGCTTTAAACATTTAGCAAACGCACTCAATTTAGAGTATCAAGCAGGCAATAAATGCATTGCAAATATGCAATATGTGGCACCTGATCAACTACTTAACGAACAGCCTGAGTGTGACTTGCTATTAATTGATGAAGCGGCAGCAATCCCTGTTCCAATGCTCATAAAACTACTCCACCTTTATCCTCGCGTGGTATTTTCAAGCACCATGGTTGGCTATGAAGGCAATGGTCGCGGCTATATTCTAAAGTTTACTCGCTACATTAAAACGCATTTTAAAAATATGCGCAGTATGACTCTTGAGCAGCCTATTCGCTTTGCAAAGCAGGACCCATTAGAGCAGCACATTCGCACGTTATTAGCCTTAGATGCTGAACATCACAGCCTCACCTTACACTCTACCCCTCTGCAATTTAAGCAGTTACAGGCACATCAACTTGCTAGTAACGAGTCACTACTTTATCAAGTGATTGGGTTGCTAACGCTGGCACATTATCAAACCAGTGTGAATGATTTACGCCACTTACTAGACGCCACTAAACAACATGTATTTGTTTGCCAACAAGGTGATAATATTCTCGGTGTCTGTTTAATTGCGATTGAAGGTGGGTTTAATGCCGCCATGAGCAATGAAATAGCACAAGGAAAGCGCAGGCCTCAAGGTCACTTAATGGCACAAACGTTAGCACAATTGAGTTTTAATGCTGATGTTTTAAAACAACACTGCGCCCGCGTGGTGCGTATTGCCATTGATCCACAGCATCACAACAAAAAAATAGGCACACAGTTACTTAAATACTGTGAACAGCAATTGCAGAGCGAGTGTCATTGGTTTGGTGCCAGCTTTGGTGGCAATGCGCAATTACTCAGTTTTTGGCAAAGTAATGGCTTTGATTTAGTTAAACTCGGTTTTCAAAAAGATAAGGCAACGGGCGAGCACAGTGCATTAGTTGTTAAAAGCTTAACTAAAAGTGATCAACTAGTAGAGCAATTAGTAGCACAGTTTGAAGCCGATTTCCCTTTGCAACTACTCGATCACTATAGTCAGCTTGATTATCAACTGGTCGCGAAAATTGTCTCTCATTTTAATACTCATACTAGCAGTATCACTGAGCAATTAAGATTAAAGTCTATGTTAACAAGTGACTACCAGCTTTTTAATATAAAACCATTGCTCTGGCGACGTTTTTGGGCATTGCCGTATAGCTTGCCAACCGATGACGATAATTTCCAATATGTTTTTATTAGGCTAGTATTACAAAATTGGACACCGAAAAATATCCAAAGTCAGTTAGGTTTGAATGGCACAAAGTCATTTAATACATTATTTAAAAAGGCTGTAAATAATTGGTATGAGCGCATTTCGCATAATAGCAAACCTTAACATTGTCCTTATAGCATTAGTGCTTGGGCAAACTTTCGCGCATGCCGAGCAAACCAACAACAAAGTAATTAAGCTGGGCATGTCTACTGCACTGACTGGCCCGGCTAAAAATATTGGCCAACAGTTACATAAAGGTAGCAGCGTTTATTTTGACAAAGTTAATAACGTTGGCGGCATTAATGGCGCTAAGGTGCTACTTTTAGTTGCTGACGATCACTATGAACCCAAACAAACCGTTAATAATACTCGTGAGTTTATTTACACAAATAAAGTTGATGCCCTGTTTGGTGCCATGGGTACCCCAACCAGCCATGCAATTATACCTTTACTAGAACAATCAAAAATTCCGTTCTTAATGCTTTTTAGCGGGGCGAGCTTTCTACGTGAAAAACCGTCAGTTAAAGCATTTAACTTAAGAGCAAGCTATAACGACGAAGCACAAGAACAAATCAAATACCTCGTTGAAGAGCATAAACATACTAAAATAGGGCTGTTTATACAGGCTGACGAATTTGGCTTATATGTAGAATCAGGACTAAGAGAAGCACTCGCTAAATATAACCTTACACCGGTAATAGTTGCTCGCTACAAACGCAATAGCCAAGATGTGGAGTCGGCACTTAATACCTTAAAATTAAGCGGAGTTACGGCAATCTGTTTAGTCGGCACTTATGAACCACTCTCTGAGTTTATTAATAGCGCCCAAAAGCAAGGGTTTAATCCTGAATATACTAGCGTTTCGTTTGTACCCAGCTTTGACTTATTTGATGAAGTAAACTCACCCTCACATATTATGGTAACGGAGATTGTTCCAAACCCACTAAATTGTAACGATAATTTTTGTACTGAGTTTTTAGCCGATATGCAAGCGAGCAACATTAAAAAACCGAGTCGTCTTCATTTTGAGGGTTATATTAACGCTATGGCATTTAGCAAAGCAGCGAAAAACTGTCAATTCCCCCTTCAGCAATCCTGCCTGATGAATGAGCTTAATTCTTTATTAGTAACCGATACACTTATCCAAAAGTTATTCATAAATACTGAAAACAACAATAAACGTAATGTTTATCGCTCTTATTATGTGAATAAATAAATACCTTGCAAATATTGTTCTATCCTTAGTATACAAACTTAGTATGTGAGGAAGCCATGGACTTAATTAATTTTAAAGTGGGTTATAAAACCATTTCACTTAAGATTCTTGATATCTTATTAACGGAACAATTTCATAATAACCTCACGGTGCTGCCTAACGATAACGAGAGCTTCCTAGGCGTTAAAGATTATATGGGGATCCCAACCCCAGTATTTGACTTAGGAATAATTTTAAATGGCGTGTCTACCGAGCACAGTAACCGTGATGCGTTAAAGCAACTTAAATCTTGGCAAAAACAACTCAATACGTGGTTTAATAAATTAGAACAAGCGTTACTAAGTTCGCAAAATTCGTTAAATACGAGTCAATATGAGCTTGCTGACTTTGAACAATTTTATATGGAATTTAAAACCGATAACGACGAATTAAAAAGTACGATGTCACGCTTTAATGAGCCGTTTAAATCACTTTTACAAAAAGTAGAAGACGCTATTAAAGTACATAAACAAAAAAATAGTAAACAAGTCCTCATACAGCTTGAAATTGTAAAGCGCCATGAGCTGATCCAATTAGAGCGCTTATTTGAATCAGCCAAAGAGCAAATAACCTTAGACTATAAACCGATTATTGTTTTTACAACAAAAGATGGAATGACCCCGCATGTTGGCTTATTAGTTGATAAAGTAGAAGATAATATTGAATATAGACAAGAAGATATAAAACCTCTCGATAAGTTGACTGAAATAGGCTTTGATATTGATCCACAAACAAGAAATATGATGCATGGATTAATTAAGCTAGCCGACAAACACAGCGTACTTATTGATCCAAGCGCTATATTTAAACCCAAAGAGCTTCAAACCTCTAGCAACGCACAAGAGCAAGAGACTGAAGCCTATGGACTGTTCTAAGCTAATTATTTGTATAAACAATACTAACGAACAACAGTGCAGTTAGTGTGTTTTTGGCTCTGAATATTTTTCTTTAACCTCAGGCCTTTCATCTAATTTTGGAACGTTTAAAAAAGCCCGACTCAGTGAGTCGGGCTTTCTAAATTTGGAGCCATGGTGCGCTACTTCGTAGCAACAACGCAGTAGAATATCGTGGTGTCAGCTCTGATCGACTCTCTTCCTTTAACCTAATACCTTTCACCTCGAACCTGCATTTTCACTTTCCTACAGACGTAAAAAAGCCCGACTATTTCGTAAGCGTCCGGCCAACCACACCTAGCAACACCATTTTTTGTATTTGAAAATACCTTCAACTTTTTATTGGAGGTCA